>JANJUO010000058.1 GCA_024710535.1 bacterium | reverse complement strand
ATTTAAAACTTTTAATTCAATTTAACGTCTTAAATTTGATTTTTATTAACAAATCTATATATTATATGTTAGAATTTATATCTAAATTGTTTGGCGGCAGCAAACACGTTAAAGATGTTAAAGCCATCAGACCGATTGTTTCGCAAATTAACAATATTTTTGAAGAATATAACAAACTGTCTGATGATCAACTAAAGGCAAAAACACAGGAATTCAGAAGCAAAATACAAGGTAGAACTGCCGAACTTGAGACTGAAAAAGTCGAATTGAAAAACAAATTGCTTTCTGCGGCTATGACTGCTACTGAAACTATGGATACAACCGCAAGAATTAAAGAACTTGATAAATTAATTTTTGAAGTTACCGAAGAAGTTTTGGATGAAATTCTTCCCGAAGCATTTGCTTGTGTGAAGCAGGCTTGCCAGAGATTGAAAGATCAGAGATTTGCCTATACTTATGCTGGACAGAACACAATTTGGGATATGGTTCCTTATGATGTTCAGTTGATTGGTGGAGTGGTTTTGCATCAAGGTAAAATCTCAGAAATGGCTACCGGTGAAGGTAAAACTCTTGTTGCTGTTGCACCGATGTATTTGAATGCACTGCCTGGCAAAGGTGTGCATCTTGTTACTGTAAACGATTATCTTGCTCAAAGAGACTGCGATTGGATGCGACCAGTTTATGAATTTTTGGGGCTGACTGTTGGTACAATTCAGTCTAATATGGATAGTGACGACCGCAAACATAATTATGGGTGCGATATTACTTACGGTACAAATAATGAATTTGGCTTTGATTATCTTCGCGATAATATGGTTGTTGAGCTTGAGCATTTATCTCAACGTGAGCATTGGTTTGCAATTGTGGACGAAGTGGATTCGGTGTTAATTGATGAAGCCAGAACGCCGCTTATTATTTCTGGACCAGTTGGGCAAACTGACCAAAAATTCGAAGAAATGAATCCGCGAGTTAAGAGATTAGTTGATGCACAAACAAGATTTGTGAATACAATTTTGATGGAAGCAGAAACTCTTCTCAAGAATGGCGACAAAGAAAGCAAAGAAAAAGCCGGAATTAATATGCTTCGTGCTCATCGTGGTTTGCCAAAGCATAAGAAACTTATTAAAATTATGCAAGAACCTGAATATCAAAAATTGCTTCGTGAAACAGAATTATTCTTCATGAGAGAGCAAAACCGTAGAATGCCTGAAATTGATGATGAATTATTCTATGTTATCGATGAAAAAAATCATCAGGTTGATATAACCGAAAAAGGTAGAGATCTTCTTGGTGCAAAAGATGAAGACACGCAAATGTTTGTGATTCCAGATATTGCGGCAGAATTAAGTGCCATTGAAGGCAATAATGAAATGCCTGATGATGAAAAACAAAGACGCAGAGATGCAATTCACTTGCTTTATGCAGAACGTAGCGATAGAATTCATACAATTTCTCAACTTCTTAGAGCATATTCTCTCTATGAAAAAGATAATGAATACGTTATTCAAGACAATAAAATTATGATTGTTGATGAATTTACGGGTCGTATTCTTGATGGAAGAAGATATTCAGACGGTTTGCACCAAGCGATTGAAGCAAAAGAAAGTGTAAAAGTAGAACGTGATACCCAAACTCTTGCAACAATTACTTTGCAAAATTATTTCCGTTTATATAAAAAACTTGCTGGTATGACCGGAACAGCCGATACTGAAGCAGGTGAATTCGAAAAAATTTATAATCTTGAAGTTACAGTTATTCCAACTAATCGCGATATTGTCAGAGATGATAAAGAAGATTTGATTTACAAAACAAAAAGAGAAAAATACAATGCAATTGTCGAAGATGTAAAAAATCTTCAAGATGAAGGACGCTCCGTTCTTGTTGGTACTGCAAGTGTGGAAGTATCCGAAGTATTATCCAAAATGCTTACTCGTTTGAAAATCAAACACAATGTATTGAATGCAAAGCAACATCAAAAAGAAGCGGAAATTATATCAAATGCCGGAAAGAAAGGTGCTGTTACTATTGCAACAAATATGGCAGGTCGTGGTACTGACATCAAACTTGATCATGATGTAAAGAAAGCAGGTGGTTTGGCAATTATCGGCTCGGAACGCCACGAAGCAAGACGTATCGATAGACAGTTGAGAGGTCGTGCAGGTCGTCAAGGTGATCCGGGAAGTTCACAATTCTATATTTCACTTGAAGATAATCTTATGAGATTGTTTGGTGGAGAAAGAATTGCCGGAGTTATGGGAAAATTGAATATTCCCGAAGGCGAGGCAATTCAGCATTCAATGATTTCAAAATCTGTAGAAAAAGCACAAAAGAAAGTTGAAGAAAATAACTTTGGTATAAGAAAGCGTTTGCTTGATTATGATAATGTTATGAATCAGCAAAGAGAAGTAATTTACAATAGAAGAAAATCAGCACTACGTGGTGATAGATTAAAGGGCGAACTCTTTGATTATATTGAAGATATGGCGGCAGATTGGGTTGAAGAATTCAAAGCTGAAAAAAATCT
>JANJUO010000070.1 GCA_024710535.1 bacterium | reverse complement strand
AATTGGGTGTTGAAAAATACTTAATTATGATTGAATTAAAATTTTGATGTTATCTTTATTTTGAATTGAACAATGTATTTTTGAATGCAAATTTGAATTTGATTGGAATTTGGATGGGTAAAATCACTAAAATAGATTATTCTCAAAAAAAAGATGCCGCTATAATTGCGGCATCTTTAATATTTTGCAATAAGTATTACTTTTTCTCAATTCTGATTCTACCATCAACGGCAATCACACTGTCGCTTTTGCCTAAAAGTGGATTCAAATCAAGTTCGGAAATTTCTGGAGCGGCATTCAGCAAAGCACTCAATCTTACCATAATATCGGCAAATATTTCCTGATTTACACCTTCGCGTTTTCTCACACCTTCAATTAATTTGTATGATTTAAGCGATTTTATCATAGTTAATGCTTCTGATTGACTGATTGGAGCCAAGCCAAAAGACACATCTTTCAGTACTTCAATAAAAATACCACCCAATCCACAAAGAATAATATGTCCAAATTGCTCTTCGCTTTTTGCCCCAACAAATAGTTCGGTACCATTTATCATTGGCTGAAGCAATACGCCAACTGCACCTTCGATAGCCATCATTTTGTCAAATTCTGCTTCAACTGTAACTGCATGGCGAAGATTGAGCGCCACTCCACCAACATCAGTTTTATGCACAGGTCCAACTACTTTCATTACCACAGGGAAGCCCAATTCTTGTGCATACTCAACTGCTTTTTCCTTAGTGTTGGCAAGACGTTCGGGTACTCGTGGAATTCCTGCGGCATCAAGAAGAATTTGGATTTTATCAGGAGAAAGATAGCCATTTTCGGAATTATCCACTATTTCTCTAATTTTGATTGTATCAATTTCTGGCAATTCAAAAACTTCAGTTGGCTTTGGCGTGAAATATACTTTTGAAAGTGCCTGACCGAGTGAAACTTCGTCAGTAAAGTCAAATCTACCAAGGGATAGAAAATGCTGAACTGCTTTACCGGCTTGAATTACAGATGGCAAACAAGGATAAATCGGCTTTTTGCACCATTTCATTTTTTCGTGCAAAACATCATAAACACCAGTTACGTCAAACATACCTGTTGTGCCAAAAATCACTACAGACGCATCAATATTATGAAATTCGCGGTCAACATATTCCAAAATTGTTCCTAATTGATCAGCACTTCCGGTTGCCAAAAAATCAATTGGATTAGAAACCGATGAACCATGATAAAGTTGTGAAAGCAATTCTTCAGCGGCAGGTCCGGAAATTGGAGGTACATTCAAACCACCTTTAGCCAATGCATCTGTGAGCATTACTCCCGAACCACCTGCGTGAGTTATCACGGCAATATTTGACCCTTGCAATTCTTTATGAAGTAGCACTCCTGCCACGTAAACAAGTTCTGCTCTTGAATGACAACGAACAATTCCTGCTTTCTTGAAAAGTGCATCAACTGCGGCATCAGATCCGGCAAGTGCACCAGTATGAGAAGATACAGCACGCGAGCCCGCTTCGGTTGTTCCAGCTTTGATTGCGGCAATTCTACAACCCTTTTTGATCAAAGAGCGGCAATGCTTGAGCAATTTTTCTGGTTTGTGAATTTGCTCAATATAAAACAACTTCACTTTTGGAGATGTTGCTGGATCGAAAGTTTCATCCCAATATTCGAGAACTTCTTCCACACCGATTTGTGCACTATTGCCAACCGAAATAATATTTGAGAATCGCAATCCTCGCGGAACAGCCATTTCCAAAATAAAGCAAATTGTTGCTCCTGAGCCGGAGACAAGATCGCATCCGTTTTTTGATGCAAAAGGAGGCACCAGTCCGGCAAACACACCCTTATAATTCTCATTAAGAATTCCGATACAATTCGGACCAATCAAAGAGCCATTTACAGATTCGGTAATTTCAACGAGTTTTGCTTCGAGTTTTTTTCCTTCTGTTCCAAATTCGCTAAATCCGGCAGAAAGCACGATGAATGCTTTTGTGCCTTTTTCTTTTGCCAGAATCTCCATAGCAGGCGGGATTGCTCTTGCTGGAATTGCAATTATCGCAAGATCGGTTTGTTCGATTTCGGAAACGCTTGCATAACATTTCAAGCCCTGAACAATACTTTCTTTTGGATTTACAGCGGTAATTCTGCCTTTGAAGCCACCATCAAGAATATTTTTGATAATTTTTCCACCCGGCTTTTCCACATCGTTCGAGCCACCGACAATAACAATACTTTTAGGGTTTAATAATTCTTTTACTAACATTTTTTTTCAATCAAATTAATTCATAAATTTTTTTTAAATAACCGTTAAGTCATTCATTCAAAATTAATTAAAAGATGATAATAAAAAAAGATAATTATACGAAGTAAGAATGAAGATTAATTATTTATTTTTGAAAAAAATGGGGAAAAATAGAGATGAAATTAATGATTTTTAAAATAAATATGTATTTAGTTCTTTATAAATTCTGATAAATTCTACATCAAGCTAAACGGTATATAATGCGGGCTACAAACCCTTGAAAACAATTTGTTGCGATTTGTGTCTCTTTTATTCGTATGTCTTTTTGTTCGATAGTGCTATTTCCATAACTCGCCTATAAAAGTCTTTAAATTTGTCT
>JANJUO010000068.1 GCA_024710535.1 bacterium | reverse complement strand
ACCTTTTGTAATAATAGATGAGCCACATAAATTTGCACATTCAAATATAACGTGGGTTAATATTCAAAAACTCTATCCACAATTTATATTTAGATATGGGGCAACATTTCCGGATAAAGAAATAAGAGAAAGAGAATTTCGTTCGGAGAAAATGTTAATTAGATATGAAAAAGATTATCATAATTTAGTTTATAAATTGACTGCTGTAGAGTCATTCAATAAAAATTTAGTAAAAGGTGTTATCGGTCACATCACAGAATTTGCTGATGGGAAAAATATTTTAGTTAGATTGATAGATACAAACGGTACTGAAGCAACTTTTGAATTGAGAGATAATGATATACAAAAATTCAAACTTGGCAAAAAAGATAGTTTGAGTAGAATTCATCCGGCAATGTCAGATTTATATATTGAAAATTTAAATAAATCAACTGTTGTTTTGTCAAGCGGACTTGAATTAAAAAAAGGAGATAAATTAAATCCCTATTCATATTCGGAAACCGTTCAGGAATTAATGATAAGTAAGGCAATAAAAAAGCACTTCAAACTTGAAAAAGAATTACTAACCAGAGATGTAAGAATAAAGCCATTAACATTATTTTTTATTGATAATATTGATGAGTATATTAATCAAAATGGATATTTAAGACATACAGTAGAAAAATTCATCAAAGCAGAAGCAGAAACTTTGTTGAAAACAGAAACAAATATTTTTTATAGAAGTTATTTAGAAAAAACAATTTCTGATTTATCAAAGACTCATGGTGGTTACTTCTCAATTTATAATTCTTTAAAAGATGAAGATATTGAGCAGCAAATAAATGAAATTCTACACGATAAACAAGCAATGCTCGATTTGGATAATCCAAGAAGATTTATATTTTCTAAATGGACATTAAGGGAGGGTTGGGACAATCCAAATGTTTTTCAAATTTGTAAATTACGTAGTAGTGGCTCCGAAATATCAAAACTACAAGAAGTTGGTCGTGGATTGCGTTTGCCTGTAAATGAATATGGAAACCGTGTGAAAGATGAAAATTTCTTTTTGAATTATTTTGTTGATTTCACAGAATCAGAATTCATTGATAAATTGGTGAAAGAAATAAACGAAAAATCAGAAACAATTCCAATTGATGAAAATAGTAGAATATTAACAGAGCAAATGCGTAAATTAATTGAAGAAAATTATAATTACGATGAAGTAGAATTGTTGGTGTATCTTGATAATAATGAAGTAATAAATCGTGCAAATGTTTTCAAACCGGGTGGTTATGATTTTATTAAAGCAAATTATCCAAAAATATTTAACGATTTGAAAACCGGTAAAATAAAAAATAATGCTGAAACAGGTGAAAAGAAACTAATAAGTATCAGAACAGAGAAGTATTCCGAATTAAAAGAATTATGGGAGAAAATCAACGAAAAGGTAATTTTGGAATACAAGATTGAAAACGAAAATGAATTTAAGAATTTGTTTGTGAATTTTTTGAGTAATTATGCAAGTGTTTTATCAAATGATGCATTGGTAAATCGCCAAATTAGAATTGAAGTTGAAAATGATTTAGCAGTTGCAAAAGATATTTTATTTGTTCAAGAAGATGAAGTACCTAAAATATCAACAATGCCTTATTCTGAATTTATAAAACAATTATCGCAAAGTTTACATATAAACATTCAGACAATTCATCAATCATTTATTGAATCTAAGATGAATATTAATGATTATCTTAATAACTCAACGATTAGAACAATAAAGCATAAATTTGAAAATTATTTAATGTATAAATCATTTGATAAATTCAGTATTGATTATCAGCAAGTAAGTAATGAACTGCATCCAACAAAATTTACAAATGAAAAGGGAGAAGTTTTAAAAGAAATAGATGCATCGGTTATTGGAAGATTTTATTCAAAAGATGAAGTTGCAAAAAGTTACTTTTTTCAAGAATTAATTTATGATAGTGAATTAGAAAAAGAGAATATAATTTCACAATTAGAAGAGATATTGGTTTTTACTAAAATTCCTAAAAAATCTATTCAAATACCTGTTTCTGGTGGTAAAACTTATTCACCGGATTTTGCTTATGTTTTGAATTACAAAAATGGTCAAAAGAAAATAAACTTCATAGTTGAAACAAAAAATGTAGTTAGTGATAATGACTTAAGAACCGAAGAATTAAAAAAAATCAAACACGCAGAAAAATTCTTCAAAGACTCAATAAAAATAATCTTTACAACTCAATTCAATGATAGAAAAATAGCAGATTTAATAAAAGAGATATTTGAAAAAGAAACTGATGAATTATTAATACCTGAATAATTTTAAATTTACTTGTAATATTAGAGTTGAATTTATGATAGACGATAATTTTAGTTTCTGCAATTAAAATAACACAATCAGGTCCAAGTCGTGTTTGCAAATTCGTACCACTTCAAGATTTCACAAGCAAATCAGATATTGATTGGAGCAAAACTATTCCAGAGATAGACGCACAACTATACAAGAAATATGGTCTAACAAAAGAAGAAATCTCCTTCATCGAAAGTATGATAAAGCCAATGGATTAAGAAGGAGCGGTATGAATAATATTTCCAGATGTCCGACACTTGCAGTTGAACTTTGATGATATTAGAGCAAAACAAAAGAAAAGTGTCGGACATTTAAGGAAAGAAAGAGTTGGAATTTTGAAATTTTAATAAAATTATGATATGCTCGTTTATAAATTGTATGAATTGACTGAAGAGGAAGTGAAGGTGGTGGATATCTATTGGAAAGAGAGTTGGAATTTAAATTAAATTTGATTGTGGAAATTGAGAAATTTAAAGAAATTTCTTAAGTTTGTAATATTTGATAATTGGTAAATAGAATATGAAAAGAAAAATTTTAGTTCAAGAAATGGAAATTTCCGTAATTAAGCAAAATAATGAAGATTATATTTCACTTACAGATATGGCAAAAAGCCAAATGCAAGAAGCAATAATCATTAAATGGCTTAGTTTGAAAAATACAATTGAATATATAGGCGAATGGGAGCAACTGTATAATCCAGATTTTAATTATACCGAATTCGGTACAATTAAAAATGCGGCAGGTAGTAATAATTTTGTACTATCTGCAAAAAATTGGATAAATGCAACAAACGCAATTGGTCTTCAAGCAAAAGCAGGTAGATATGGCGGTACTTATGCTCACAAAGATATCGCCTTCCATTTTGGTATGTGGATAAGTCCAAAATTTCAACTACTTTTAGTTAAAGAATTTCAGCGTCTTAAAGAAGAAGAAAACAATCGATTAAAGTTGAATTGGAATTTATCAAGAACTTTGGCAAAGGTGAATTATCATATTCATACTGATGCAATTAAAGAAAATCTGATTCCTAAAAATTTATCATTCGATAAACAAAAATTTGTATATGCAAGTGAAGCCGATTTGTTGAATCTTGCCTTATTTGGAAAAACTGCAAAAGATTGGCGTGAACAGAATCTGGATAAGGATGGTAATATTAGAGATTATGCAAGTATTGAGCAATTGGTGGTTTTGTCGAATTTGGAAAGTTTGAATTCTGTATTGATAAATCAGGGAGTTGATATTGAAGAACGATTTAAACTATTGAATAAAACCGCAATCGAACAAATAACAATATTGATTAGCAACAATTTATCAAAAAAATTGCTAATATAAGAGGTAGGTAAATCATCCTTGATTGACAAAATAAATAAACAAGCAGGAATGCTTGTTCTACCGAAAGTAGGTCAATCATCATGATTGACAAAATAAATAATAAACAGATAAGAATGTCTGTTCTACCAAAGGTAGGTCATTCATCCTTGATTGACAAAATAAATAAACAAGCAGGAATGCTTGTTCTACCGAAAGTAGGTCAATCATTCTTGATTGATAAAATAAATAATAAACAGACAAGAATGTCTGTTCTACTTGATGAAATTTTAATAAATTATTAATATGCTCTTTTATAAATTGTATGAATTGACCGACGACGAAGAAAAGGTGGTGGAGCCGGTCTTTGCATTGAGCAGAGCGGAAAATGAAGAAATATGATTTGGAGAAATTTTATATGGAAAAAATTAATTGAAAATAAATTTATTGAAGTAATTCAACTTATTCAAAAAGCACAATAAAATGCATTCAAGGCAATAAATATAGAGCTTATCAACCTTTATTAGAATGTCGGTGAATATATTCATAATAAGTTAATTAATTCTGAATGGGGGGTTAATACTGTCAATGAGCTTTCCGTTTATATTTCATCTAATTATCCGGAAATAAAAGGATTTACAAAGAGAAATCTTTATTGGATGAAGCAATTCTATGAATCTTATTATAAATACGATTATAATAATGTGAAAAATGATTATTTTCCTCGCATTTTATCTAATTTAATCTTAACTTTCTGCACGGACAGACCTTTGAGTTTGCGGAAATTATGATTAATTCGAAATTTTGCAGAGGCAGAATTAATTCTTACATTTAGAAATGGCTCTTCAAAGTAATAATCCGGTTTTGTAGAGGCAATTGAAGTAATTTGTGTGTTTATAATTTTATACAATTGCTTTCTAACGCTATTCTTATCAACAAATTCATTAATTTCATTATTATGAAAATATGGCTCCAGCAACATTTGGGAAAACAAATCATCATTGTTATCTAATTCAATAATCTTATCAATCAATGCTTCATCGTTATTGAATTCGTGATAATTCAAAAAACTTTTGGGATTGAAATCTCTATCAACAAGCGGATTGCCCCAATAAATTGGTACGCTGTTAACGAGCATCGGCTCCATAATTTTCTCAGTTGTATAGCCGGGGAAGGATTCATTTTCGAATGCAATTGTGAATTTATACATTCTTACAAAAGCAACTTTATCAATAACTCTTTCGGACATATTTCGATAGAGTCTGCCAGCTGAATCAACTTTTTTATACTTCGAAAGCTTCATGAAAAATTCGTTTCGCTTCTTGCAACCAGGATTTGAATAAATAAAATTACAAAAGCGAGTTTTTTCTGCAAGTAATTGTTCAATAGGTGGTTTCGGCAAAATTAATTGCTCAACATCAGCAAACAAAGCATAAAGTGGAAGTCTGAAATGGCGATCATGATTATTGAAATCGAAACTAAATGCCCAATCACATTCATCAAAATCAGGTCTGCGATTTTCTCCAGTGAAGAAAATTTTCGTGCATCTGTATTTAAGATGATTCACCCCAAAAACAGAGTAAAAAAGAAAATCAGGATTATTTTCTGTGATTTCCACATCAAAATCCTGACTTAACAAATCGAGAAAATAATTATTATCAATTTTGAAAAGGGGCCAGAAATCTGTAAAATATATTTTGATTTTTTGCTTCATTATTTGAAATTGATTCTCTTAACTTCGTCCAAAATCCAATTGTAAGTTACTTTCAAGCCATCTTCCAATGGCTGAGATGGTTTCCAATTTAGCATTTTCTCAATCAAATGATTATCAGAATTTCTTCCACGAACTCCAAGAGGACCCGGAATATGTTTCAAACTAACATTTTTATCAGCAATTTTCATTATCATTTCGGCAAGTTGATTGATTGTTACCATTTCTTCCGAACCAATATTCACCGGTCCAAAATTATTTGAGCGCATCAATCTTGTTGAACCTTCCAAACATTCATCAATATAAAGGAATGAACGTGTTTGCATGCCATCTCCCCAAATTTCAATCTCTCCCCCATTTTCAGTAGTTGCAACCTTTCTGCAAAGTGCAGCAGGAGCTTTTTCTTTGCCACCAAACCAAGTGCCTTCAGGACCAAATATATTATGGAATCGAGCAATTCTTACTTCCATACCATAATTTCTCATATAAGATAAGTAAAGACGTTCACTGAATAATTTTTCCCAGCCGTATTCACTGTCTGGCTCAGCAGGATAGGCACTGTCTTCTGAGCATTTTGGATTGTTTGGATCAGTTTGATTATAAGCAGGATAAATGCAAGCACTTGAAGAATAGAATATTCTTTTGTTGTTTCTTTTATAGGCATAATCAAGAACATTTAGATTTATTTGAGCGGAATTATGCATTATATCTGCATCGAATTGACCAGTAAAAACGTAACCGGCGCCGCCCATATCAGCCGCAAGTTGATAAATTTCATCAAATTTAGTATCTATAACACTTTTTGTAAGATATTGATCTCTTAAATCACCAATAACAAAGTCGTCTGCATGAGTTTCGGAAAATTCAGGATATTTTAAATCTACTCCACGAACCCAAAAACCTTCGCTTTTTAATCTTTTAACAAGGTGACTGCCAATAAAACCACCGGCACCCAAAACTAACGCTTTACGCATTTAATTTTTCCAATTATTGTATTAAAATAAAGTACAAATATAATAAAAATGCTAATTTGAATTGTTATAAATATTGAATTTATGCTAAATTGCATAAAATCAAGATAAATATTCCAAGAAACTCAATGATTGGATTCATAAATTCATAATTTTTTTATGAAATTATTAATCAATAATAAGATAATTGTTAGAAATATTTTTTCATATTTGTAACTTTCTTGCATATTAGGTGTTAATACATATAATTTTTAGGTAATGTTAAAATAATATATTAGGCATAATTGTGAAATATAAAATAATGAATACATTAATATTTCTTGGGATGATTGTTTTTTTGAATTCATGTAGCGATTCGATTGTTTCCGAATGCGAAATTGATAGCAACAGCATCAAAATCAATTCCACATATTCATCTATTCAAAAGGAATTATTCAATAAAAATTGCATAAGTTGTCATAGTGGTAGTTTACCGGCTGGACTGCTTGATTTGAGTGCTGGTGTATCTTATTCCAATTTGATTAATGTAAATAATGCCGATAGAAATATGCTTCTTGTTGCTCCTAATGAGTCCCAAAATTCATATTTAATAAAGAAATTAACTGCAAACGATAATTCAATTATGCCTCCAAGCGGCAAATTATCTAATTCAATAATTGACTCTGTTATCAAATGGATTGATAACGGGGCGCCAAATAATTAAGGTGGATCTATGAAAAAATACTTAATTTTATTAATGGCTTTTACTGCGATCAACATCTTTTCTCTTGAATATGTTGTTGATTCCAAAAGCAAAAATGTTGTGAAATTCTATTCAAAAGCTTCAGTTGAAGAGTTCGAAGGTGTTAGTTCAAAAATTGATGGCTATGTATATTCAGATAAAAATGAATTGCAAAATGCTGATGTTTATTTCGAAGTTGATCTTAATTTACTCGATACAGGAATTGGCTTAAGAAATCGCCACATGAGAGAAGATTACTTGCATACTGATAAATTTCCCAAAACAACTTTCAAAGGCAAAATCACAGAAATGAATAAGATTAGCGATACAGAATTTGATGTTAAAGTAAGCGGCTCGTATTTTTTGCATGGAATTAATCAAAGCAGACAAATTAACGGCAAAATCTACATTTTAGATAATGGTTTGAAGTTGAAATCCGAATTCATTGTGAAATTAACTGACCATAATATTGAAGTTCCAAAATTTATGTTTCTCAAAATTTCTGAAAATATAAAAGTATATGTTGATTTTATTGCAAAGAAGGTAAAATAATGAAGATTATCAGTTTGATTTTAATTGTAATAACTTTTTCTACAATTGCTAAAGCACAACCGAGCTGGAAAGCTGACGAAAGTCACACAAAACAGAGTTTAAATTTGTTTAATTCTACTTCTGTTTTCAGTTTGCCGACTACCGAAACCCAAAGTAAGGGCGATATTTACTTTGGAATCTATCATAAATTTGTTCTTCCCGTTTCGAATGGAGTTGATGATTTGTTTGGAATTGATGGAAGCGTTGTTATGCGAATTGCTTTGGGATATACTCCAATTGAAAATCTTTTTTTGAATTTTGGTAGGAGCAACCGCGATGGAAACTATGATTTGCAGGCTAAGTACAAGTTGCTTGATGTCGATAATAGCATTGCCCCAATGAATTTTGCAGTTAATGCCGGCATTGCATACAACACCAAATTGAATCCAGAACCTATTGACAAATCTCGATTGTTTCAATACTTCTTCTCTTTCATCGGAAATGCTATGATTGATAAGAAAATTGGCGTTGGAATAGTTCCCACATACTTAATAAACAGTAATTGCAATTGTGCTGAAGTGCAAAATTCCTTCACAATCGGTGCTTATTTACAATATTATTTCAATGAACATTGGAGCGCCTTTGTGGAAGCAAATCCAACAATTAGTGGATGGAGATACAAATTCGACACATACACAATAGGTACTGAATATGAAATTGGAGGACATTTTTTCAAAATAATTTTGAGCAATAATACAGGTTTGAATTCTGTTCATATTCATTCAGGCGCCGGTGATTCATTCGATAGTGGCGACCTGCATCTTGGATTTGTAATTTCGAGAGTTTTGTAAAATAAATTAAAAAAAATAAATTTACTTTCCAATATTTTTCATAAGCAATCAATTGGTCAGTAATATGATTTAGGCTTAGATAGATTTCTCTGTCCGGATGCTATGCGATAGAAGTAAAAATATTTTTCAATAATAATTGTCAATAGAATTTTGAATGTAAGGAGAATTTATGCCAAGTATTTCAATGTTTTATGGATTGGTTGTTTACCTTTACAATTTAGATAACAAACAACATAAACAACCTCATATTCATATAAAGTATCAAGGGGAATATTGTGTTGTAAGTATTCCTGAAGGTGAATTGTTAGCTGGAAAACTTGATTCAAAAAAATTAAATTTAATTAAAGCTTGGATTTCTATTCACGAAGAGGAATTAATGGCTAATTGGGATTTGGCTGTAAATGGCGAAACTCCTTATAAAATTGAACCATTAAAATAGGAATAATTTATGTTGCCTAGAATAAATAATGCTACAGCTAATGAAGATTTTATATTTTCAGTGATTTTTGAAAATGGTGAAAAAGGCACATTTGATTTAAAGCCATATTTGAATTTGGGAAAGTTTATTGAATTAAAAGTTGACAATAACTATAAAAGATTCCAACTTGATGATGGGGTAATTACTTGGTTTAATGTTTTGGATATTGCTCCTGATACAGTATATTTAGGTTCAAAAATTGATAATAAATAATT
>JANJUO010000061.1 GCA_024710535.1 bacterium | reverse complement strand
GAATCAGCATAAATCCAATAATTAGAATACTTCTCAGATAATAATGCGAATAATGCAATTTCAAATATTTATAATCTTTACTCATTTCAATTGAATGAAGAATAAACAAAAGAATCGGAGACAACATCAGAAATCCTGTTCCAATCAATACAATCGCCATTACCGACAAAGGTAAAAATGGCAAAAATATTAGAAAAAAGTACAATGTAAACGAGTAAGTTATGCTTTTTCCGATAAATAAAGTCAATCTCAAATACTTGTTTTCTGAATTTGGCAAACAAATCAAGAGTGCATTTGTGACGGTTAAGAAATAAAACCAATAACTATTGAAATTTCCAAAGATACCATGAAAACTCAAATCATCCGGTTTTAAAAATAGTCCGTTATTTATAAATAATCCCAACAGAGGAAAAACAAATGAAATGGGAATTTTCCAAGCATACTCGTATTTTTTCCAAACTTCCGCCTTTCTTGTTAAAATTATATAAATGCCTCTAATCAAAAAGAAAAGAAAAATTAAAGCACTTGAAATTATTAAAACAAGAAATAAATGAACAACGAAATTTTGGGGGGCAACTTGCCATAATGGAGCAATCAAAAGGAGAAATCCATACCAGGAAATTGGAATTATAATCGCAAATACAAAATTTTTCCCAACATCATATTCTTTGTTTTCGGGCGTTAAATGAAGCAGTAATATCAAAAATGAATGTGCAAGCGTTGGCATCAAAAAACTGCCCACATAAAACACAATTGTTGAAGAAACCATCCAATTTGGAATTGAACTTGGGATTAATTGCTCAAAATAAAATCCATAAATATAGAGAAATCCGATATAAACCACCAATGAGGCAATACTGTAATAAATATCAATTGATAATTTTCTTGAAGTTAGATAAATTGCATAAATCAAGTTGATTAATGCAATTACTCCCAAACTTATGCCGAAATTTTTCCATAATTCGATCACTTCCGGTTTCAATAATGATTTTATGATTTGAAATTCACCATAAAATATTGGAAATAATACAATTACAGGAATTGTATTGAGGATGAATATCCATTTTGAATTAAGAAGATTTTTCATTTATTATTCCATTTTTTGTGAAGATTTTCAGTTATAAAATAAATCATTATCAAAAACAGAAGATTTGTAATGATTCCAATGCTTTCATGGATTATTGAATTGCCGGAAAAGATGATTATCTTGCTTTGCAAAATAATTGAAACATAAATTCTTGATGAACTAACAAAAATTGAAAAGAAAAAAGAGACTATAAAAGAAAAGAGAATTGAAATTATCTTCAAATAATCTTTATTTAAATTGTTTAAATTAATATAGGCAAGCAATGCAAAGCTTAAAAGCCAGAAATTATAGCCGGCACAAGTTTTATCAATTACAATGTTTAAAATTTCAAAGAAATATCCATTTGTGGGAATAAAAACGGAAGTACTGCCAAATAATAATTCAATAATTTTTTTGATTGGGAAAAGCAAAAATTTCAATTCTTCAACCGAACTAACCGAAAATAAGAACTTCAAAATAAAAAAAGTTATGGCGAGCATCAAATAATATACGAAATTCTTATTTTGAAACATAGAAATTCTCTTATCTTTCTTTAAAATATGTTCAAACTAATCTATATTATTCTCCTCAATAATTATCAAATCATTTAATAACAGCAAAAACAAAACTAAACAAATTTTGTTTTAGAATCAAAGAATAATTTTATGATTTGGAAATATATTTTTACTGATATTATGATGATTTGTATTAATTGAATATACAAATTTTTTGAATAAACATAAGCAACTCCCCTATTTTCATTGACTTTTTTGATTTCAATGAACATTCCGAGCAATTAACCATTTATACCAATAACTTCGTTATACATTCTGATAATCATAATGAACTTTCCAAGAACTTCAACGCTGTTTCCGAGAACTTGAATGCCGTTTCCGAGAACTTGAATGCCGTTTCAGAGTACTTGAATGCCGTTTCCGACAACTTAAATGCGGCATCCGACAACTTGAATGCCGTTTCCGACAACTTGAATGCGAAGAATTTTGTCTCAGAATCTTCGTTTAAGTTATCAGAAAGTTCATCGAAGTTGTTGGAATGTTTATCGAAGTTATCGGAATGTTCATTGAAGTTATCGGGAAGTTCGTCGAAGATATAGGAATATTCATTGAAGTTATAGGAATATTTATCGAAGTTATAGAAAGAACTGCCTAAGTTATCGGAATGTTTATTAAAGTGCTTGTAAGGATTGTTTAAATGCTTGGAGGGTTCATCGAAGTTATCGGAATGAATGTCTAAGTTATCGTAAAGTACATCTAAGTTATTGGAATATATGTTTAAATGCTTGGAAAGTTCATCGAAGTTATAGGATTGTTTATTGATGTTTTCGGAATGTATGATTGAATTATTGAATTGTATTTCCAAATGCTTGGATAGAATAAACGATTATAATTTTGCTTCAAATCATCACTTTTTCACTTGAAAAGAAGAAAATTTCTTGGCAAAGGAAGCAAACGACAAGTTCCTGCATTGCTTTGATTATATTTGTAAGTGATTTAAAATAGTATTTTAAGAAAGTTTTTTAATTCAATATTTATGATTGCAAGAATAATGAAATGGGAATTGTAAATGTAATTTAATTGAATTGAAAAAGTTATTACAATTATTATTTTCTTATTATATTTGAAGAACAATTTTTACAAATTTATGCTTTTTATTATGGAAAATCAATTTCAATATATAGTTAATGTGTCAAAAAGATACAGCAATTACTCAAATAATCCGGAATTACTTTATCAAGATTTGAATTTATTATCTGATGAAGTGTTTGAAGATATTTTCAAAGAATATGGCGACCCCGATAAAGAATTCAAACCTGTGAACCTTTTGAGAGCAGAAATTGCAAGACTTAAACTTGAAGGTGAATCTATTGATTCTGAAAGAGTCGAAGCAATAAAAGGAATGATAAGAAATAAAGAAAAAGAGTATTTCACGAAAAATTATTCCACAAAATTGATTGAAACTTTTGTTGAATATAAAACAACAAAGGATAAAGGAGATTTTTTCACAGCTTGGAATGTTCCTTGGCGAATTTTTCATACATTTTTCTATCGTGGAAAAGAAAAAGAAACAGTAAAACTGTATTTAAGTCAAATTGCTGAGCAATTGAGAAAAGATTTAGAAGTTTTCGATTATGAAATTCATTTTGTTGATTTTAATGG
>JANJUO010000054.1 GCA_024710535.1 bacterium | reverse complement strand
TTTCAGTATAATAATCATTATCTATTTTTTCTCTTGTAAACTTAATATTTGAATTGTATAATATATTTAATTGACCAATTCCTGTTCTGTACTGACCTTCATCAGAAAAAGTTACTGAACCGACACAACCATTTTTTGATATTACATGAGGTGGCGTTTTATCAAAATAATAATCAATTTTTCGGTCAGTCTTCATTCCAGGAATATAGCCATAGCTTTCCGCCACTCCAAAACCATATACTATCAATCCAAAAGAACTGTCACTTTTAATATAGTGAGTACCTTGTTTTATTGGGAATTGAAAAATAATATAATTGGTCCCTGGTATTTTATTAAATGGATTATCTTTTGATGAGATATTATCAAGTTCTAAAGTATTTTTTCCAATACTATCAATAATAACACTTATATAATTAATTGGTAACGAATTAAAAATAGGGACTTGAAATAAATATTCTTTCTGATAATTTTCTTTAGGAGGTAATAGTAATAAAAATGGGTCTAAATAATCATTGTTTATTCCAGATAGGCAGTATTCTGCAAATAAAGATGGCTTGCTTGTATTAACAAATATAGTAGTATCATATTCAAATTCGTAGAATTCTTGTTTATTTAAAATTATGGACGTATCCGAAAACATTAAAATATTATTATCAAATGGAGATATTATTCTGCCCAAGGTTCGATTATTATACCTAGTATTAATTATAGTGGAATATATTGCATTTGTACCAAGCCTTGATATGGGGAGTGTCTGTTTTATTATAACGTCTGTATTTCCTGTTTGATTATATCCTTTAGCGGTAATATAAGCTCCTTGGTGAGTAGAGTAAACAACTATTTTTTTGTTAGAATTTATTATTGAACCAGTGAAATCATATTCCTTAGAAATTTTTGCTATTAATTGCCTAGTTTCGCCTTTATTCAATACTATTTTTACCGGTTGTAAACTATCATTTCCAATTCCTTCAAGAGGAACAGTCGGAATAATATCAACAGATGTACTATCCTCTAAAGCAGCAATTACAATTGCAGAATACCTATTTTTGGGATGTCCAACAACTGAGTAAAATTTATTTTTATAACTTGCTACGATATATGATGTATCAATTATATTGGTAGGATAACATAGAAATGCATCTGAAGTTGCTAGTTGTTTTGAAATAGCACTTACACTAATCGGCTGATCACTTGTTATAAAAATCCCTTTTTTTTCGTTATTTTTAAAAGAATGTATTTCAAGTTCTATCGGAATGCTTATAGTTGATATTATCTTATCAGAAACTGAATCTGTAATTGAAACCAACTTCTCATTTAATATATAGCTTATATTATAATGGCAAATATTTCCTTTAAATGATGAGATATATATTTGCAATGCTATATCTTTTGCTATGTTTGTTGTATCTTCATTTTGTGGAAAGCATAATAGAAATTCATTACCGGCACAATTTGAACTATCTTGTGACAATAAGACCTTATTACTCAATATATATAAAAATATTAATATCAAAATTCTATATAATTTCATCTGCTTATGATTATTTTTGATAAATAATATTTTGAATTACTTTCACAAATTAAAAAGTAAATACCTGCTTCAAGATTTTCGACATTAATTGCTTCCTTGTTATTAATTATTTTTTCAAAAACCTTTGAACCACAAATACTATATAAAATTACTACTGCTTGTGAATCTTCATCAAGCCCGGAAATAATAAAATAATTATTTGTCGGGTTAGGGTAAATTGAAATAAGATTCGTTGCATCATTTTCTTGTATTGTATTTACTTCTTGACCAATAGTACGTAAAAGAACATATCTTTTAAAAAAATCATTCTTGTTGCTTCTTATATTAAAAACAGCGTATCCAATTTTATCATAAGTGCTAAAAGGAGAAAATACAATTGGATTCTCGTAAAAACCAAGTTTGGGATCGAGTTCCAAAGGGAAATTGCTCCAAGGACAATAGAAATTCATTTCCTTTGGTAACCATGATGTATCGCTCACAAAGGTTACTGAATCAACATAATAAGTATCATTAGAACAAGTTTCAATAGTAGCAAGACATGTGTCAATTTTACCGATATTGGATTGCAAATAGTTATTTCTCCACCAAATATGAACTTTTGGATAATAACAAATTGAAATTTTGCAACTGTCAAAAATAGAAAATACTGAATCATTATTTTGATTTCTACAAAAATATTTAAATTTTAAAATATTACTTTGGTTCGTTTTCAAATTTCTTGTCGAAAACTCAAACTGTGCATTTAAGCCATTATTGTTAATTAATAGAGGAAATTTTTTGGAATCTGTTTTACCAAGGATTGTATCTAAACTAACTTGGCAGTCGGAACTAAAGCTTAATACTGAATCTACATAAAAGGGGGAAGAAGTGTTATACATATTTCTAAGGATTGACTGACTATTGCCTATGATTGGTTTATCATTTATGTCATAGAATATCCAATTATTTCCATACATGAAAGAATAGAGAAATGTTTCTTTTTTCCTTGTTGGTTTAAATTTAACAAGAATTGTATCATATTTAAAGCTTGTACTATCAGGTATTCTATATTGGAGAATTAAATTTGCAGAAATTTCCTTAATATCTATCGGAAAATTATTTTCATTATAATATGCTTGAAGAGAAAATGTTAAGTTTAAATTGTCTCCTGCATCTAAATGAAAAAAGGAATTCTTGTAACGATTACTTATAATACCCCAAGAAGAACTAAATAATAATATCCTGTCAAATTTTCCATGAATCTTATAAGCATTTATTACTGAGTCAGGGTGGTTGTATGTAAAATGAAAGAAAGGCTCTGTGAATAATATAGTTTTATCTTTTGAAGAATTTTTTATTGTAAAGTCTTTAGAAATTATTAAGTCGGAATTATTTTCATAACAGGTAAAAATATCAATCTC
>JANJUO010000040.1 GCA_024710535.1 bacterium | reverse complement strand
ACATTAAATGGTATCATTGATGCGCTCGAAGTAATTGTATCTCTGAAATATAAACTGCCGTAGTATTTAGTGTCTGATTTCAAAAAGTTGAAACTAATATCAAATCCAAACATAATTGGTATCATCTCGCTAATAAATGCTCCACCGCCAATTGCAAAACCGGGAGCCGCTGCTCCTAAATCTTGTGCGAGCAATGCATCCATAAAGCCATCTTGAGCAATTGCATTCGAAAAAGTTATATAACCATGATAAGGCAAAAATTTCTTTTTCAAATTTTCAACTTGCTGAAGTTCGTCGCTTGAAAGATTGTTTGCTTGATTTTGAGCAATTGCAAAATTGCCGAATAATACTGCAAATACAAATGCAATAATCAATATTTTGTTTAATCCTTTCATAAAAAAATTCCTCGATATTAATGTAATAATCACAACAACAAATATAATATACGTAGGAATTAAAAAAAAGTTAAAAAAAAATATTTAATATGAAAAATTTGATAAATATACAAAATTTCTTTCAATATTAAAAATATTTTCATATATTGCTTATTGATTAAAAACAAAATTTAGTAATTAGTTTTTTTATATATTATTTATTTTTTTTGAGGTTTTTTATGTTAAAAAAATTGTCTTATTTGCTATCGATAGCAATTTTAGGATTGGTTTTATTTGTGCCTGAATTGAAAGCTCAAGATCCACCAGCAGGTTGTGCATTTACAACAAGCGGAAAAGAAGTTCTTGAATCTTTCAATTTTGATAACAAAAATATCAGTTACACAACTGACTATGCTACAGCACTTGCTTATGTTGATACCAAGTTGACAGGTATCGTTGAATCTGGAAAATCATATAGTTTTTCTGGGCAAACCGGCTTGTATTACACAAGTTATTACAATCACTATATGAGATTATTTGTTGACTGGAATCAAGATGGCGATTTCACTGATGCAGGTGAAATCGTTTGGACATCGGGCTATGTAACTTCTTACAGCGGCTCAATGACTGTTCCTTCTACAACTCCAGCAGGTAAATACAGAATGAGAATGTTCACAGGTGAATATAATTCTTATGCCGGCTATTCCACAGGTTGTGGTGACGGTGGTTACTGGTCTAACGCAACAGACTTTTTCCTTCATGTAAAATCAGGCTATGATGGTGGTATGACTGCGGTTATAAACCCAACTTCACCTTTTGCTGTTGGAACATATTCAGTAGTGGGTACTTTCAAAAACTTTGGTGATAAAGTATTAACTTCAGCAACAATTAATTGGATGGTTAATGGACAAACTCAGACTCCAGTTCAATGGACAGGTTCATTATCAAAAGGAAATACTCAAAATGTTAATTTAGGCAATTATACATTTTCATATCCTCCAACTGGTCCTTTTAATCCTTTTACAATTGAAACATGGACTACAAATTTGAACGGGCAAGCTGCTGATGATGACGCTTCAAACAATAAATGGACTCAAGCAGTTACTCCATTCTTGAATGACGCTGGTGTTGTTGGCTTCTTCGGTCCTGCAGAAGGTTTCGGACCTGGCTCAACTCCTGTTAGAGCAAGAGTTAAAAACTATGCTCCAAAGCCAATCACTTCCGTAAGAATTCGTTGGTCAATCGACGGTGTTGAGCAAACAATGTTTACTGCTAATGGCTTAAACATTCCTTATTTGGGAACTGCAGACATCATAATTGGCAATTATACTTTCTTCAACAAAACTCCTATGGGACCTTTCACTGTAAAAGCTTGGACAGAAGTTCCAAATGGCGTTATTGATGAAGATAAAACAAATGACGAATATAATGGCGGTATTGGACCTTCGTTTGTACCGGGAACATATACAATAGGTGGCTATAATGCACACTTTGCAACTATTCAAGATGCTTCTTCATACTTGAGTGCTTCCGGCGTTATGGGTAGTGGAGATGTTTATTTTGATGTTCGCCCAGGTACTTATAATGGTCAAATCACATTGAATGCAAACTTACCAAACAACAACAGAATCTATTTCCGTTCTTCAACAGGTAGAGCATCAGATGTTTCAGTTGAAGCAACTCCAGGCTCAGTAAATAATTTTGTTTTCTGGCTTGATGGAATGAAAAATGTTTATTTATCAAATCTTACTTTGAAAAATAATGCTTCTAATTTCAGTTTGGCTGGTAGAGTATTGGTTGTTAATAATGGTAATAATATCAATCTTGAAAATTGTAATGTTTTTGGTGTTGCAAATTCACCAAAAGATCTTGCTTATGCTAACATATTTTTCAATAATACTTCAAACTCAAAAGTTTCAAATAATATTATATTAAATGGTGCTTTTGGTATTAGAAATGAAGGTTCGTTATCAAACTTAAGTGCAAGTTTTGATAATAATATCATCTCTGATTACAGCTGGATGGGTATCAGCAATAATTTAGCAACTCCAAATCACAATGTTGTTATCACAAATAATGTGATTAGAAACACAAATGCTATTAAACCATCTTATGGTATTGCGTCAACAAATGGTACAGTTATCACTAATAATATGATTGATGGCTTAACCGGTACTGCTGGCGATACAAAAGAAGCAGGTATCTTTATTTCTGCAACTTCGATGCCAACTGATTATACTGTTGTAACTGGCAATCAAATCACAAATTTGGTTAATGTAAACGGTATTTATGCAGAAAATACAAAAATTAAAGTAATGAAAAATCTTGTGAATGTTATATCAGCTACCGGAACAAAAAGCTTATTTAATGTAAATAACACTGTTGGTTATGCTGGTAATAACTGGTTTAACGGCGGTAATGTTAATGGCGCAAGAATTAATAGTTCAGCAGATTTTTACTTCTTATACAATACAGTAGTTAATAATTCTACTACACTCCCAACAGTTTATACAAGTGTAAATAGTGGTGCTATTCATCGTAATATTTTCCAAAATTTAGCAGCAGGTGCTGTTACAGATTATTGGGGAACAATGAATTGCAATGACAATAATTACTTTACAAGCGGTGCTTCATTAATTAAATACAATGGCACAACTTATACCTTAGCCGGCTTTAAAGCAATGGGTATGGATGTAAATTCAAGTAATACAAATGTATTGTTCGAAGATGCTGCACTTAATAATTTGAAATTGAAAACTTATATCCCTGAATTATTGAAAACTACACCTATCGCAGGATTGCCAGAACCAATGAATTCAGAAATTCAAAATACAGATTATGAAGGAAATTCAAGAGCATCATATTATGTTGGTGCAGACGAAATCAAACTTGAAATTATGATTGATCGTCAAAGCAAAGGTATCGTTGATTGTATTGGTGGCTTAGACAATAATATCAGTGTTTCTGCAAGAATGTCTTATGGTGCAGTTCCAACTTACCAATGGGAAAAAGATGGCGTTGCAATTCCTGGACAAAACAAAGAAATTATGTTTTTCGGAGCAATGAAATTAGCTGATAACGGTGTTTATCGTTGCTTGATTTCAGGACCTGGCGATACTAAAGCAAAATATAGCGAAGCGGTTACAGTTTATGTAGTTACTCCAACTGAAATCACAGAAGAACCAAAACACAACATTATTCCATTGGGCGAAACAGCAGTATTTACTTTCCAAGCTCATGTAAATGGCAGAAAAGTTGAAGATGCTTTGAAATTGAATGAAATTTCAATTCAATGGTTTAAAGTTAGAGCTGGTGGCGATGTTGCATTAGCAGACGACAAACGTACAGCAGGTGCAAAGAGCAATTTGATGACAATC
>JANJUO010000123.1 GCA_024710535.1 bacterium | reverse complement strand
AAAGATTATCCAGCCGGCACTTATACAGTAGTATTGACAAGTGGTGATATAGTTCTCACAACTCAAGTAAGAATTATTAAGTAATCCCACTATTATTCCGTTCAAATTTGATAAGCCCTGCCATCCGGCGGGGCTTTTTTTATGGATGTTATATAATTAAAATAGTTATTAAACGTAAATAATTATTTTAAAATTGATAAACCAAAATGAAATTAAAAATTATTGTAATTAGCATTATTTCACTTTTTGCTATTAATAATGCATATTCAAAAAATAAATTGGATATTAAAATATTTGGCGGAGCATTGATACCTCAGAATAGTTTTGCTGTTTTTACACAAAATAAAATTATAAATTACTTCGAAAATGATACAATTTTAAGAAGTGGAAGTTTGAAATATGTTAATTCAAATACCGGTTATATTGTGGGAATCAGCGGTATTATGAATTTAACGGATGATTTTAAATTTACCGGCTCAATCGAATTTCATAGAATTAACACTTTTGATAATGAAATAAAGAAAGAAAATAATAGTTTGGAATTTCATCCACTTAATGTGTTCACTACTATAATTCCAATAAGTCCAGGAGTGATGTATTATATTTTGGATGATAAAATTGGAGTTTATATCAAAGGAGAAATTTCTTATAATATGATAAGTTATTCGATGAATTATCCGATTGATGATGTTCAATTCGACCTACCAAATTCAGTTAGTGAGAGCAGATTGGGCTATTCTATTGGTGGAGGAGTAGATTATTTCTTAGATAAAGTTTTAGTAAGTTTAGAATATAAATTGAAAAACTATAATTTAATCGGAAAAAATACAGATGAAGAATCAAAAATTGCACATTTGATTTCAATTGGATTTAAGTTTTGATTTTTTGTAATGAAAAATTTGATTTTTATAAGAAAAATAAAATATTTTTTCTTTAAATTCGATTATAATCTTTAATATAATAAATAAATTTAGAATATTTTTATATAATTTGAGTTATTAAATGAAAATTCATGAATATCAAGCAAAAGAGCTTTTAAGACGCTATAATGTACCTACATTGAAAGGCTTTGTAGTGTTTTCTGCAGAAGATGCAGGCAAAATTACTTATGAGGAATTTGAGTCAAAAGGTCATAAAGTAATTGTTTTAAAATCGCAAGTTCATGCCGGCGGTAGAGGAAAAGGAACAGTTTATGACATCAACACCGGTGCTGAAATGGTGCTTTTTGATAAGCCGGTAAAGGGCGTAAATATATTGAAAGATGGTAATATTGCCGATAAAGCATATCAATTCTCTAAAGCTACTTTGGGCAACAAACTTGTTACTATTCAAACTGGCGCAGAAGGTAGTATCGTTAACCGTCTTTTGATTGAAGAAGGTGTTGCAATTGAAAAAGAATTTTATGCAGGTATCGTTCTTGATAGAGCAACAGGAATGAATGTTGTGATGGTTTCAACCGAAGGTGGTGTTGAAATTGAAAAAGTTGCAGAAGAAACTCCTGAAAAAATTATCAAAGAATTTATTGATCCAAAAATTGGTTTCCAAGGTTATCAAGCTCGTACATTGGGATTTGGTTTGGGATTGAAAGGCGAGGCATTCAAAAACTTCATTCATTTCATTACAAATTTGGTTATTGCTTATAATGAATTAGACTGCAGTTTGATGGAAATCAACCCATTAGTATTAACTAAAGACGGCAGAATTCTTGCTCTTGATGCAAAAATTACATTTGATGAAAATGCACTTTATCGTCATCCTGAATATGAAGAAATGCGTGATATTTCCGAAGAATCTCCACTTGAAGTAGAAGCATCGAAATATAATTTGAATTACATTAAGTTAGATGGTAACGTAGGCTGTATGGTTAATGGTGCAGGTTTAGCAATGGCTACAATGGATTTGATTCAACTTTCAGGTGGTAAACCGGCAAACTTCCTTGATGTAGGCGGTGGTGCAAATGTTGAACGTATAGCAAATGCATTTAGAATTATGCTTAGCGATCCAAATGTAAAAGCAGTTTTGATTAATATTTTTGGCGGTATTGTTCGTTGCGATAAAGTTGCAGAAGGTATCATAACTGCTCTTCAAACTGTGAAAGTTGATTTGCCTGTAATAATTCGCTTAGATGGCACAAATGCTATTGAAGGGGCTGAATTGCTTAAAAATAGCGGTATGGAATTCAAAGTTGCTATCAATTTCGAAGAAGCTGCAAAATTAGTTACTGAAGTTTTTGCGGCGTAAATTTATTAAATTAATTTGAAAAATACGCTATTTAATTAAAATATAAGTTAATTAAATAATGTCATTTCGAGGAAATCGAAAATTCAGAAAATATTATTAAAATTGGATTCCTCTGTTCGTTCGAAATGACAGTAGAAAGTTTAAGTATATTGTGTAATTTTCAAATTGATTTCAAAATTATTGACTAAAAAAAATGCCATTTTATTTTGTAAAATGGCATTTTTGTTATTATTTAATCGGAAAGTAAATATGAGTTTCGATTTTATCGGGTGGAGTTGTTTTTGGGTCGCTTACATAAACTTCAAAAGAATGCCAACTAAATTCAACGGGATTTTTGGTTGTGTATTCATCAATTTTTTGATATGCGACTGATGCTTCATTATAAGGACCAACATAAATTGTTCTGATTGCCTTTCCTGAGTATGTTGTTCCTGCTTTAATTCTGCCACTTGGCTTTAATTCATTTTTTTCAACCGGAATTCCTGCTTGGAATTTCCAACCGGTTTGGTTGAATTCAATTGTAACTGCAAATGGTGCTCCGATAATTCTAATTGCATTCAAATCTGCAAAAGTCTGCAATTCTTGGAATGCGTTTGCTAATTTTTCCGATATTTCATTGGGAGCATTTCCAGCAACTTCTTCGATATAATAATATGGATTTGACTTTACATCAACAATTTTCATATTTATATTTGGCTCTGTTGGCATTTTTTCGATCCATTTTTTGAAGTTGCTCAATCCTTGATCGAATTGCGATTTTAGTTGATCCAGCATAAAATTTCCCATAATTCTCTGAATTCCAAAACCGTATTCGCCAGTATTTACCCAAGTTATTTCAGTATTATCACCAACTTCTTTGAATAAGATTGAAAATTCTGACTTATTCTCGAATGGCGAAGTAAATACTAATTTAGCTTTAAAATATTTATTTTGTTCTTTGCTTGATAATTCCTGATAACCCACTCCAACGGTATCACCTTCCCATAGTAATTTGGAGCCCACTTCACCCATCTCGCCTTCATTAGAATATTTGCCATCTTTATCATATTGATACCAAACACTCCAAGCCGTCCAATTCGAAAAATCACTCATTTTGTTATAAACCATGTGAATAGGTTTATTTACGATAATCTTATTTTCAACATTGTATTCATTAGGCAACATTATAATGGCAATCAATGCGATTAATATTACCGAAAAAAATCCAATTGCAACGATTTTTATTGCTCTTTTCATCACATCCTCAAAATTTATTCAAAATTATTCAAAAAAAAATGAACAAGAGAATACCCCTGTTCATTTTTTTGAGATATAAACAAAATATTAGTTAAACCAATCAACAGCAAAACGAATATCCACACCCATTTGAAGTGCGTTTACACGCCAGTTTTGTTTGCTGGAAAGATTTGTGATACCAAAATTGTAATAAACTGCAGGAACAATCACAAAGCCCGGTTGAGTGATTTCATATTGCAAACCTGCTTTGATGCCAAAACGGAATGCACTTGATTCTTCGATATCGCCATCTTTAACAATGATTGTACGGTCATTATTTGTATATTTCATACCTTGAGCTTCCCAAGTTGGAACTCTTTTGAATTGAGCATTATCTGGTGATAATAATTCATAAGTTTGAACATAAGTTTTAGTTGTAGCAAAATCGAAAGTTGGACCAATTGTAAAGCCAAGAGGTGCTCCTTGTGAGAAATTAAGTTTATACATAATTTCTCCGGTGAACATAGAATAAGTAACATCCATTTTGTTTGTTACTTGTGATGTAACAGGAACATCACCACTTGGAGTTGTCAAAAGAGAAACGATAGGTGGTTCGCTTGTTTCAAG
>JANJUO010000011.1 GCA_024710535.1 bacterium | reverse complement strand
ACCCGGTCCGCCTCCGGCAGGCTGACCACCGGATTGGTGCCCATGATCCAGATCGCCTTGACCTTTCCTTCTTCCACGGCGCGGAACAGATCCACCGCCTTGAGTCCCGGCCGCGCGGCGATGTGCGGTGACTGCCAGAAGTCTTGCACCAGCGCACGCGACTGTGCGTCCTCGATGTTCATGTGGGCGGCGAGCTGGTTGGCCAGGCCGCCCACCTCGCGCCCGCCCATGGCATTGGGCTGGCCGGTGAAGGAAAACGGTCCCATGCCGGGGCGGCCGATGCGGCCGGTGTAGAGGTGACAGTTGATGATGGCGTTGACCTTGTCGGTGCCGCTGGACGACTGGTTGATGCCCTGTGAGTAGACGGTGACCACGCGTTCGGTGCGGGCAAACAGGCGGTAGAACTCGCGCACCGCCGCCGCATCCAGTTCGCACTGCGCCGCCACGGCATCGACATCGGGGCTGCTCTGTCGTGCCGCGGTGAGTGCGGCGTCCATGCCGTCGGTGTGATGGGTGGTGAACAGGGCGTTCTCCTCGCCCTGGTCGTGCAGATAGGTCAGCAGGCCGTTGAACAATACGGCGTCCGAGCCCGGTGCCAGAGGCAGGTGCAGGTCGGCATCGTCGCAGCTCGCGGTGCGGCGCGGGTCGATGACCACCAGCAGCAGGTCCGGGTTGTCGCGCCGCGCCTGCATGATGCGCTGGTACAGTACCGGATGGCACCACGCCGCATTGGAACCCACCAGCACGATCAGTTTGGCGCGCTCCAGGTCTTCGTAGCTGCACGGCACGCTGTCGCTGCCGAAGGCGCGCTTGTGGCCGGCGACGGATGAGGCCATGCACAGGCGTGAATTGGTGTCGATGTTGGCGCTGCCGATGTAGCCCTTCATCAGCTTGTTGGCGGCGTAATAATCTTCCGTGAGCAGCTGGCCGGAGACGTAGAAGGCCACGGCGTCGGCACCGTGCTGTGCGATGGTGTCGCGCAGCCCCTGGCTGATCGCCTCCAGCGCCTGATCCCAATCCACCGGCGTACCGTCAATCTGCGGCTGCAGCAGGCGATCATCCAGGTCGACTGTCTCGCCCAGGGCCGCCCCCTTGGAACACAGACGGCCGTAGTTGGCCGGATGCTCCGGGTCACCCTTGATGGAAAGCTTGCCGTCGTCACCGCGCCCGACAAGCAGGCCGCAGCCGGTACCGCAATAGGGGCAGGTGGTCTTAATCATGAAAACACCCCAGAACACTTTGTCGCGGACGACTGCATGGATGCAGTCGGTTGGAAATGTCGGGAACACATTTCCCAGACGCGGAGACGCAGAGAACCACAATTACTGTCGAATACGTAAGTTTGTACATGAGCGAATGAAATCGTCATTCTCTGCGCCTCTGCGTCTCTGCGGCGGGTTTATAACTGAATATGCACTATGCCGTCCTCTACGCGTACCGCGTAGCGCCGCGCGCAGCCCTTATCCGGCGCCACCGCTTCGCCGCTTTCCAGACTGATCTTCCAGTTGTGCAGCGGGCAGGCGACATGGTGATCGAACACGATGCCTTCGGCCAGCGGGCCGCCCTTGTGGGGGCAGCGGTTGGCCAGGGCGAACACCGCATCGCTCGCGGCGCGGAACACGGCGATCTCGCCGGCGGTGGTGTGTACCACGCGCGCGCCCTGGCGCGGGATGTCTTCCAGATTGCCGACGGTGATCCAGTCGTTCATGGTCATTTCCTCAGTCGTTGATTGTAGGGCCGGTTTTAACCGGCCTGGCCGGCTGAAGCCGGCCCTACAGTTGTAGGTCGGGTTAGGCGTAGCCGTAACCCGACGGCTTTGCAGGATTTCTCCATGTCGGGTTACGGCTACGCCTAACCCAACCTACATTGGTATTAACCTTCTATCTGCACAGCACGTCATCGCGCACCGACTCGGCGATGGCGGCGGCTTCGGCGATGAGTGCGGCCGGCACATTGAGCTCGGTGAGCGCAGCGGCGATGTTTTCCAGCACTGCATCGAAGTGGCCGTCGTTCAGGCCGAGCTTCTGCACCAGCGGCTGGTGAGCCTGGCGCATGTTGCGGCCGGGATAGCCGGGCAGGCCGCCGAAGGCGTAGGTGAGAAACATCTTCTGGTGCAGGCGCTGGCGCGCCATGTCGGTGCTGGTGAAAAAGTGTTTGATGCGGCTGTCGGCCAGCACCTTGCCGTAGAAGATATCGACGGCGGCATTGATGGCGGGTTCGCCGCCGAGGCGTTCGTAGAGGGACGGGGTCATGATGTGCTCCTTGCTGTGGTTGTGGGTAAGGGTTGCAATGGGCCGTTGGGTTACGCTGCGCTGACCCGACCTACAGTCGCCAAATTTGCGCTGTTGGTTGCATCCAGCGGCTCGAACTCGCTGCGCCGCGCCTCGGTCGCACGCTCGGCCCATGGGTCGTTCTGTGCGATCTGTTGCGACGCGACGAAACGCTGGTGCAGGGCGGTGCGATTGGCCGCGTCCTCCACCATCTGCTGCTTCACATAGTCGAGGCCGACGCGCTCGAGCCACGGTGCGGTGCGTTCCAGATAGCGCGCCTGCTCGCGGTACAGCTGCATGAAGGCGCCGCAGTATTCGAGCACTTCCTCCGCGGTCTTCACCCGGCCCAGCAGGTCGGTGACGCGCACCTTGACGCCGCCGTTGCCGCCGACATGCAGTTCCCAGCCGGAGTCCACTGCCACCACGCCGAAGTCCTTGATGGTCGCCTCGGCACAGTTGCGCGGGCAGCCGGACACCGCCATCTTGAATTTGTGGGGTGTCCACGAGCCCCAGGAAAACTTCTCCAGATCGATGCCCATCTGCACCGAGTCCTGGGTG
>JANJUO010000612.1 GCA_024710535.1 bacterium | reverse complement strand
GGAAAGATCCTCGATCCTGTTGCAGATAAATTATTTCTTGGAAGTATTGCAATTACAGTGATGATTATGGATATTATTCCAGTCTGGTTTGTTGCGGCAATTATCACACGCGATATTCTAATTCTAATTGGCGGATTTTATGCCAAAAAGAAGATGAATTATGTTCTGCCCTCAAATTTCGAAGGCAAAGCCACATTTGTTTTGATTTCTTCAGTAATTATTCTAATTTTGCTTGATTATACACCTGCATATATTTATGGAATGTATCTATCGCTTGCGGCAATGGCTTATACTCTGGTAGTTTATGCAATTAGAATGTTTGAAGAATTAAAAAAAATATCACAAAATAATTAAGAAATCGTCATTGCTTCTGTTTTATTAAAATGTTGAATTGAAATTGAAAAATATAATATTAATATTGCTTCTGTTTGGGATTTATTTTCATTGTAATGCACAGCAACCTGATACATCTAAAGTTGCAGATAGTACTTCGATAAAGACTCAACCTACTTTTGCAAAACTTAGCAAAGATCCAATGGGAGCAGTTTGGCGCTCGCTTGCATTTCCTGGCTGGGGACAATGGTATGTGGAAAGTTACTGGAAAGCACCGATTTTTTTTGCTGGAGCCGCCGGCTTATATGGAGCAATTATTTGGAATAATTCCGAATATCAAAAAGAAGCAGATTATTTGACTACACTCGAGAAAACGCATCCTGATTATAGTATAACCAAACTTAGGCGTGAATATTTTCGGGATAATCGCGATCAAAGTGCATTTTATTTGCTTGTTGTGTATATCTTTGCGGCAGTGGATGCCTATACAGGCGCACATTTATATGATTTTAATGTAGATGATAATTTTGGTTTGGGATACACATTCGGAAAAGAAGGCAATTTTTTAATTGGACTAACGATAAAATTTTAATATGATAGAAATAGAATACAAAAATATAAATAAAAAATATAATCAAGAGTTATTTGCGGTTGCTAATGCAAATTTCAATGTAAAAAAAGGGGAATTTCTTGTATTAGTTGGTCCATCCGGCTGTGGAAAATCCACAATTCTTAGAATGACTGCAGGATTGGAAGAGATCACTTCCGGTGAAATTTATTTTGATGGAAAATTGATAAATGACGTTGCTCCAAAAGATAGAAGAATTGGTATGGTTTTTCAGAATTACGCATTATATCCTCATCTTACAGTTTTTGAAAACATCGCATTCCCCTTGAAAATTGCCAAAGAAAGTAAGCAGAATATCAAAAAAAGGGTTGATGAAATTGCTCAAATTGTTGATCTTGCAGATTATCTCAATCGTAAGCCAAAAGAACTTTCCGGTGGTCAAAGACAAAGAGTTGCTCTCGGCAGGGCTATTGCAAGAAAGCCCGATGTATTTTTATTTGATGAACCATTATCCAATTTGGATGCAAAACTGCGGGTTATGATGCGTACCGAAATTATAAATTTACAGAGAAATATTGGCGCAACTTCAATCTATGTTACCCACGATCAAACCGAAGCTATGACTATGGGCGATAGACTTGTTGTGATGAAAGATGGGATAATTCAGCAAATTGCAAGCCCTGCGGAATTATACAATCAACCTGATAATATTTTTGTTGCTGGATTTATCGGCAGTCCGCAAATGAATTTTTTTGAAGGTAAGATAGTGCTTGATAATGGAATTAAATTTATAGAAAATAAAAGTGGAAATGTTTTTCAATTAAGTGAATCTAATTTCCGAACCAAAGCAAAAGAGCAAAATGCAACTCTTGGAATCAGACCCGAAAAAATTATGATTAGCAATGAAATGGATATAAATACTTTTTCAACAAGAATAACTAATATAGAATATTTGGGATTCGAAAGTATAATTTATTTCAAAACTGATGACAAAGCAAAATGTTTAAGAACAATTGCTGAAATTTCAAATAAAACCGGTGATGAAATTTTGATTAAATCGGAGCAAAATTCCATTATTATTTTTGATTCTAATGGGCAAAGATTATAGAAATATAAAACACAAACTCACTTCTTAGCCATTTGAATTATTGTTTTTTCTTTTATCAAAAAAACGAAACTACTCAACTGTTTTGATTTATTTTTGATTCGGCAGAATAGTAACAAAAAACTTTAGTTTGTTTACTTTGTTTGAGAAGTAAATTTATTTGAAATAAAACAATTCTTTATTTCGTCACTTTAATTCATATAAATTTTAATTATGGTGTATTTATGATTAGTGAAATCAAAAGTGAGAGAATACCAATCAAATTATGGCTCGATGATGTTGATGAGGGAACTTTAGAGCAAGTAAAAAATCTGGCAAATTTACCATTTGCATTTAGTCATGTTGCATTAATGCCTGATGCACATATCGGATTTGGAATGCCAATTGGTGGAGTGCTTGCCACAAAAAATGTTATTATCCCAAATGCAGTTGGAGTTGATATTGGTTGTGGAATGTGTGCCGTCAAAACCAATCTTGACCATATTTATAAAGATGAATTAAAGAAAATTATGGGAAAAATCCGACTTGATGTACCTGTTGGTTTCAATCATCATAAGAAAGCACAGTCTGAAAATCTGATGCCTGATACATCAAAATTGCATAACGATTCAATCGCTTTGAAGGAATATAATTCGGCTCTGAAGCAGATTGGTACGCTTGGAGGTGGTAATCATTTTATTGAAATTCAATCTGATGATGAGGGATTTATATGGATAATGATACATTCAGGTAGCAGAAATATAGGAAAAACCGTTGCTGATTTTTATAATAAACTTGCAATTAACATTAATCAAGAAAATAATTCTCTCGTTCCTCTGAATTGGCAATTAGCATATTTGGATTCCGAAAGTAGCGAGGGACAGCAGTATTTGAACGAAATGCAATTTTGCGTGGATTTTGCATTAGCAAATAGAAAATTGATGATGCAGAGAATTCAGGAGAGATTTTTGGAATTTAATGGCAATATCAAGTTTGACGAATTAATTAATATTCCTCATAATTATGCCGCTCTCGAAGAGCATTTTGGAGAGAAAGTATTTGTGCATCGAAAGGGAGCAACAAAAGCAAATCAGAATCTCATTGGAATAATTCCCGGATCGCAAGGAACCAAAAGTTATATCGTAAAAGGGAAGGGGCATTCATCAAGTTTTGAGTCCTGCTCTCATGGTGCAGGAAGAATTCACAGTAGAACCAGGGCACAGAAACTACTTGATTTGAATGAGGAAATTCGCAAAATGGATGCAAAAGGAATCATTCATGGAATAAGACATACAAAGGATTTGGATGAAGCTCCCGGAGCATATAAAAATATTGATTTAGTTATGGCAAACCAAACCGAACTTGTTGAAATAGTTACAGAATTGAAGCCGTTGGCTGTGATCAAAGGTTAAATCAAAAAAGTCCTGAAAAATCAGGACTTTTTTATTTGAAAAATGAAAATCAATACTACTTGATTTCCCAGAAATCATCGCCACGTAGTAAATCTTGAACATTACCAACACCCATTCTGCCTTGAATATCATCAATTTGCATAGTAGTTTTTTGGTCATAAGATAATTTTTCAATTGCTTGAATAACGCCCATTGGACGTGGTAATTCAGGATTGAATGACATATCAGACAAGATAAATGCAAGTGTGGAATCATGTTCATTATGAACAATAAGATCATTTACAGAATGAACGCCATCATTCAAATCAACAACAACCGGACGATAGCCGTCAAGTTTGATACCTTTATTGAATTTTTCACCGAAAATCAATGGTTTTCCGTGCTCAAGATTGATAGTTGTTTCTCTTTTGGTTTCTCTTGCTGTATATTCTTCGAAGGCGCCATCATTGAAAATAACGCAATTAGTATAGATTTCAACAAAAGCAAAACCGTTATGTTTGGCAGCTCTTTCGAAAAGATGTTTGATTTGAGTAGTATCTTTATCATAACCGCGAGCCACAAAAGTAGCGCCCGCACCCAAAGCGAGTGATGATGGATTGAATGGTTCATCAAGCACGCCAAATGGAGAAGATTTTGTTTTTTGTCCAACTCTTGAAAGGGGAGATGCCTGCCCTTTTGTAAGAGAATAAATTTCATTGTTGAACATAATTACCTGCAAATTCACGTTTCTTCTGCAAGCATGAATAAAGTGATTGCCACCGATACTCATATTATCGCCATCACCTGTAACAACCCAAACAGAAAGGTCAGGTCTTGCAACTTTCAAACCTGATGCAACTGCTAATGCTCTACCGTGGATTGAATGGAAGCCATAAACATCCATATAATATGGAAAACGACTTGAACAACCGATACCAGAAATAAATGCAAATTTTTCTTTTGGAATGTTTAATTCCGGTAGAATTCTCTGTACTTGAGCAAGAATCGAAAATCCTCCACATCCTGCACACCATCTAACATCTATATCGGCTTTGAAATCTTTCGGAGTGTATGATAAAGTTCCGAAATGCTCTTTATTTATAATTTGATCAAGCATTGTTGTCATAATTCATTGCCTCTTAGCCTAAAATTTCTAATAATTTTTTTTCAATTTCAATTGATGTGAAAGTAACACCTTGCATTTTATGGAAACCGAGAATTGGCTTCATAAATTTGGATTGCAAAATGTTTTTCAACTGTCCTGTATTTACTTCTGGGAGTAAAATAGTATCGTATTTTTCTATAATCTCTTTCATATTTCGTGGAAGTGGATTCAAGTATTTAACATTAGCATAAGCCAATTTATAACCTTTTTCAATCAAATTATCGAAAGCAATTTTTGCAGAGCCATGAGTTGAGCCCCAAGTTAATAATAATACTTTTGCATCAGTATCACCAAGAACTTCTTGTTCAGGAATATCGTTTGTGATACCTTCGATTTTCTTTGCTCTCAATCCAACCATTTTTTCATGGTTCAACTGATCGTGACTAACAACTCCACTGCCATCTTCTTTTTCCAAACCGCCAATTCTATGCTCCAAACCTTCCATACCTGGAATAGCCCACATTCTTGCAAGAGTTTCAGGATCTCTTTTATATGGAGCAAATGTTTCTTTGTCTTTTGCAAATTCAACTTCGATTGAAGGCAAATCATCAATGTTAGGAACGAGCCATGCTTCTGAGCCCTGAGCAATATATCCGTCTGTCAGTAGAATAACAGGAGTCATATATTTAATTGCAATTCTTGATGCTTCAAACGCTGCATCAAAACAATCTGTGGAACTGTTTGCCGCAATCACAGCCAAAGGCGCCTCACCATGTCTGCCATAGACAGCAATATTTAAGTCGGTCTGCTCAGTTTTTGTTGGCAAACCTGTTGATGGTCCGGCACGTTGTACGTCAACAATTACCAAAGGCAATTCAAGCATAACTGCCAAACCCATTGCTTCAACTTTCAAAGATAAACCCGGACCTGAAGTCGTTGTGCAAGCCAAAGCACCACCATAAGATGCACCAATCGCTGAAACGATACCACCGATTTCATCTTCCATCTGCATGTGTTTTGCACCATATCTTTTGTATCCTGAAATAAAATGCAATATTTCAGTTGCAGGAGTTATAGGATATGAGCCGAGGAATAATGGGAGATTTGCTTTATTGGCGGCAGTAACCAAGCCAAGAGCAACAGCATTATTACCGGTTATATTTCTATAAATACCTGGCTTCAGATCAGCCTTCTTAACGTGATATCTGATTGCCATTTCCTGATTATCTCTTCCGAAGAAATAACCGGCACGCAATACTTTGATGTTTGCATCAACAATTTTTTGATCTTTTTTGAATTTTTTCTGCAACCAAGATTCAGTTAAGTCAAGTGGTCTATCAAAAAGCCAGTAAGTTAAGCCCAAAGCAAAAAGGTTTTTTGTTCTGGTAACAGTTTTAGCAGGTAAATCCATATCAGACAAAGCATTTTTTACCATTTCATTTATATCATAAGCAAAAACTTGATATTTGCTTAATGAACCATCAGTAATAGGATTTACTTCATACTTTGCAAGTTTGAGATTTTTGTCTTTAAAGCCGGCAGTGTTCAAAATAATCACTCCGCCTTCTTTTACGTGCTTAAGATTAACTTTGAGAGAGGAGGCATTCATAGCCACCAGAACGTCAATTTTGTCACCCGGAGTATGAACTTTTTTGGAGCCAAACTGAATTTGGTATGCCGATACACCATAAAGTGTACCTTCAGGGGCTCTGATTTCGGACGGGTAATCAGGAAATGTATTTACATCATTTCCATAGCCGGCCATATTTTCTGAAAATTGTGTACCGGTTAACTGCATTCCGTCCCCGGAATCACCGGCAAAGCGAATGGTCGCTTTTTCTAAATA
>JANJUO010000562.1 GCA_024710535.1 bacterium | reverse complement strand
GACTATGGTGGCAGACTTGCTTCTGTTCTTGATATTAGAATGAATGATGGTAATAATCAGGAGTATAAAGTTGGAGGTGGTATAGGGATTATTTCATCAAAATTGGAATTTGAAGGACCAATTGTGAAAGATAAAGGTTCTTTTTTAATTACCGGCAGAAGAACTTATGCGGATTTGGTTTATAATGCGATTATGGGTAGTGATAATTTTCTATATTTTTATGATTTGAATGCAAAAGCCAACTATAATATTGATGAAAATAACAAAATTTTCCTTTCCGGTTATACTGGACGCGATGCAATTGGAATGAATGAGCGATTTGGTATGGATTGGGGAAATATCACCGGTACTTTGCGTTGGAATCATATCTGGTCAAGTAAGTTATTTAGCAATACATCAATAATATATTCCGATTATGATTATCGTGTTCAAATTTTGAATGATGCAAATGAATTTTCGCTTACTTCCATTATCAAAAATCTTACTTTCAAACATGATTTCGAGTTCTTTTTTAACAACGAATTTACTTTGAAATTTGGATTAAACAGCACCTATCATTCAATCATTCCCGGGCAAGTTGAATACTCAGAGGACGTTGATATAAATGTTAATTCATTGGAAAATAAAAATGGCTTAGAAAATGCGATTTTTCTGAGTAGTAATTGGAAATTGTCGGACTATTTAACAATAGAGGGCGGTATCAGATTGAATATGTTTAATCTAATTGGACCCGGCACTTTCTATGATTATGATTCCCAAGGTAGTTTGATGGATTCTACAATTTTTAGTTCTTCAACGAATGTACAAGACTATTTTAATGTTGAGCCAAGATTGAATATTTCTTATATCATAAGTGATGTTAATTCCTTGAAACTATCTTACACAAGGAATACTCAAAACTTGCATTTAATTTCAAATTCAACTTCATCAACTCCAACGGATTTGTGGATTCCTTCAAGTCGTAATGTTAAGCCCGAAATTAGCGATCAACTTTCTATTGGATATTTCCAAAATTTTGATGAAAATAATTATGAATTAAGTGTTGAAACCTATATAAAATATATGCAAAATCAATTGGATTTGAAAAATGGTGCTGAAATCAGGTCAAATGAATATATAGAAGGTGAATTACTATCTGGCGAAGGCAGAGCTTATGGAATAGAATTGATGATCAAGAAGACTTATGGCAAATTAACTGGTTGGCTTGGCTACACCTATTCAAAGACTGAGAAATTAATTGATGGTATTAATAATGATAGTTGGTATCCTGCTAAGCAAGATATAACACATGATTTATCCCTTGTTGCAATTTATGAATATAATGACAAATGGACCTTTTCCGCAACTTGGGTTTATAATACTGGTAATGCAGTTACCTTTCCCAACGGCAAGTATTTAATCAACGGCAATGTTCAATTCTATTATACCGAAAGAAATGGCTATCGAATGCCTGATTATCATCGCTTGGATTTGGGTGCCTCTTACATTTTGAGAAAGGATGATAAATTCGAGAGCAGTCTTAGCTTCTCGTTATATAATGCTTATGGAGCAAAGAATGCTTATTCAATTGAATTCGAAGTTGACCCAAATGATCCTAACAAAACACAAGCAGTGAAAACATATTTATTTACATTTGTTCCATCAATTTCCTATAATTTTAAGTTTTAAAAATATGAAAAAAATAATAAATATTCTGATAATAGTGTTATTTCTTGCATCATGCGAAGAAATAATTGAAATCAAACTTGACCCATTAGATTCAATCTTGATGATTGAGGCAAATTATAATATTACTTCAAATATGGCAGAAGTAAAATTATCAAAAACTATATCAATTAATGAATCAAACCAATTTCCAGAAGTATCAAATGCCATTGTTTCGATAAGCGATGAACTTCAAAACACTTATACTTTATCTGAAATAAAAAATGGCATTTATAAATCAGATTCAATTAGATTTAAAGCCGGAGAAAAGTTGAAATTGACAGTAATTTATGATAACAAATCATATACCTCGATTCTAAATGTCCCAAAATTTGTTAAATTTGATTCTTTAGTTGTACGAGATGCAAAGATTACTGGAATGGGTCCAAAAGGTAATGGAATTAATTATGATGTAATTGTGATTTTTCAAGACCCTCCAAATGAATTAAATTATTATAGATTTGTTGAAATTATAAATGGAGTTCCGGTTAACAATAATTTCGTGTATGACAACAAAATATCTGATGGTAACAAAGCAGAAATAAAACTTATGCGTAGAGGCAGAAAATTAGAAATTGGAGATACATTGGAAATCGAAATGCAATGTATTGATAAATCTGCTTATGAATATTTCAAAAGTTTTGGTTCAACAATGGGTGGTCCAATGAATGCAACAACACCTGCTAATCCGAAAACAAACATCAATGGAAATAGCATTGGTTATTTTAATATTCATACATCTGAAAAAAAGATATTTATAATTAACAAATAAATGAAAATGTGAATAACTTAAACAGATAAAAATTTTGGTTTTATTAAAATAGTTCTTATTTTTGTATGACAATTATTATCAAATTGATGAAGGAATATGAGCAAAATTCGTTTCACAGCATTAGAAAAGGCGTTAAATAGGGCGCCTGTAGCGTTGGAGAATGTAAACTCCAAAATTTCGGACTATTATGGGATAAATGTTTTTGATTTGAAAAAGATGAAACAATATCTCTCCGAAGATGCATATCAAAGTGTGGTTGAGTCTATCGAAGGCGGCGAAAAAATTCAAAGAAAAATTGCCGATCAAGTAGCTTCAGGAATGAAATCTT
>JANJUO010000531.1 GCA_024710535.1 bacterium | reverse complement strand
CCTGATTTATGTTTAATTAGAACCCTTTTTTTGGATTGAGTTGTTTTTTCGGTTGAAAGATTTTCAATATTTAGCTTATTACTTTGCATTAACAGATATTAAAATAAATTAAATTCAAAAATATTAATTTTTTTTCAATTTTTTATATAAATTATTTTATAATTTGCTTTTAATTAATTAAATTGAATTTGTTTTATTGCAAAATTGATATTTAAATATTAAAATTTATGTTTGAACATATTATTAATGAAAAAGCGGCTGAAATTCTTGAAAGTATTTCATATTTAAAAGAAAATGTGAAGCTACAAGAATTGTTGTCATCGAGCTCAATTGACGAGTTTGACAAAAAATACTTCGAAGCAGAAGTTTATTGGCGTATCTATATCGATTACCTCGATAGGAAGTCAAATCCTCATTTCGATTACACAGAATTTGAGAATAGCACTCACTTTGCCGAATTGAGAGATTATCAAAAATCATTTGCTGTTTTTCAGAAAGATGATTTGAACGAATTATCATATTTGATTTCAAAAATCAAACTCAATTATCTCATCAGACCACAAAATACTCTGAATTGGTTTATTTTCAGAAATGAGCCAACGAAGATTTATTATGAAATGTTTTTGAGATTGAATTATTTTTCTGAATACAAATATCTGATTGATTTTGTTCATCATTATTTCAAAGAAAAAAATATTGATGAGAATTCAAGAGAAATAATCACATCTGCTGAATTTCAGAAATTAATCTTCAGAATTGACAAAGAATTTTTGGAAACAATTGATTTTGCAGATTTCGTGTTTTTATGCGAACCAATTTTTAATTATTTTGGTGGAAATTCAATACCAATTCACGCTTTGATAATGTTTCTTGATGATAAAGGGCTAAAGAAAACTGCATATTTACTCGAAAAATTTTCACTTGATAATAGTATTCAATCAATGTCTAAAGCAGAATTTGAAGCATTTTTATCAAATACTGAATCAAACATCAACATAGAAACAAATTTTGCGAAAATCGATATTACATTTGATGTTGATTACAAGAATGCAAATATTACTGATGCGATTTCGAATGATTTGATTACAGCAGTCGATGAGGACTTCTCTGATAATGATGAATCCATTTTCGAAGAAGAATTAAAAATCGAACAAGCAGAAGCAGAGGCAGAATTCATTGATGAAATATTGGAAGAAGGTAATTTTGAATTTGTAAATAACTCAATCAATGAAGATATTTCTTCCGATTTTGCTTATGAAGATGCAGTAGAACCTGAAATTATTGAAGAAAATTTTGAAGAATTATCCAGCTTTACTTACGAAGAATTGCTTGAAAAATTAAATACAAAAGTTGACAAACGTGCCAAAACAAGCGAATTTTTGGCTTTGAATCAATTTGATGGGCAAATTGTAGATTTATCTTATACAGAAGACAATTTTAAAAATGAGCTTCTTGATTTTTATAAATCACTTTAATTATTTTAAAATTGTATTATTAGGAAATAAATGAAATTTATTGATTTAGCGGAAATTTACATCAAATCCGGTGACGGTGGCGATGGTCATATTAGTTTTAGAAAAGAAAAATTTGTTCCAAAAGGTGGTCCCGATGGAGGTAATGGAGGCAGGGGCGGAGATGTTGTCATCAAGGCAGATCATCACTTGAACACACTTTTGGATTTCAAATTCAAACGTGAATTTTTAGCAAAGAATGGTCAGCATGGCGGAAAATCCAGAAAAACCGGCAAAGATGGAGCAAGCATTTATATCAAAGTACCTGTTGGCACACTTATCAAATCTCCTGAAGGAGAGATTATTTGCGATATTACCGAAAAAGACCAAGAATTTGTTATTGCTAAAGGTGGCAATGGCGGATACGGAAACTCCGAATTTGCAACTGCAACCAATCAAGCACCAAGATTTGCTAAGCCAGGTTGGCCCGGTGAGGAAATGAACATTACTTTGGAATTGAAATTACTCGCTGATGTTGGAATTGTTGGATTTCCTAATGTTGGAAAATCTACCTTCATCTCGGTGGTTTCTGCCGCAAAACCAAAAATTGCGGATTATCATTTCACTACATTAATACCAAATCTTGGAATTGTTCAAATTGCCGAGCAAAAATCTTTTGTGCTTGCTGATATTCCAGGCTTGATAGAAGGTGCTTCTGACGGCAAGGGGCTTGGTATTCAATTTTTGCGACACGTAGAGCGATGCAGAATTTTACTCTTTATGCTTGACGCTACTGAAGATAATCCTTTAGAAAAATATAAAATTCTCAGGAATGAACTTGAGTCGTTCAATCCTGATATGAGTTTCAAAAAGAGAATTATTTGCTTCAATAAGATTGACGCTATTGATGATGCCAGATTGAAAGAACTCAAAAAAATTAAGTTCAAAGAAAAAAACACTCCAATATTTTATATTTCTGGTGTTGCTCATATCAACACGCAAGAACTTAAAATGGCATTGTGGCATTTATATTCTGAAGAAGAGCCAATTCTATAAAAATGAATGATATTTTGAGAGATTCAGATGTATAACAAAACTTATTATTCAAGAGAAGATTTACTTGCAGATTTGATTGGAAAAATCGATGCTTTGGATTTGAACAAAATCGAATCTGCCTACGAAATGGCGGATAATGCCTTATTTGATAAACTTTTGAATGATGGAACTTCGCTTTTTTTTCATTCTACACGTGTTTGCAAAATTTTGATTCGGGAATTGAATCAAATTGAGCCGGAATTATTGATTTCCTCCCTTCTTCATGAAGTAATTTTGCATTGCGAAGAAATTAACTCCGAAATTCTAACATTCAATTTCGGCTCATATATTAGTTTTATGAGCGAAATTTTGAATGATGATATTGAAATTTTTGCAATTAAAAACAATGAAATCGAAAATATCCAAAAAATTAGCAATAGAGTTCCACTTGAAGATTACTTGATTATGAAACTTGCTGAAATTCTCGATAAAACACGCTCGATAGACCCAACAATCAATTTCAATCCTATGAGTGAGTTTATTTCACTAACGCAGAATATTTTGCCATTTGCCGAAAATAATCAAAACCAAAAAATTCAATATTTAGTCAATAATATCAAAAGCGAAAAGAATAGATTTTTTAATTAGAATTCATTGTTTTTTTGGGCATCATACCAACATAATCGGTGTATAAAATACCGTTCAAATGGTCTATTTCATGCTGGAAAATTATTGCAGTAAATCCCTCAACCATTTCAATTATTTTCTTATTTTTCATATTTGTATATTCAATTAATATAGAATAGGCGCGAATATACAATGTATCACTTCTATCAGGAATAGACAAACAGCCCTCTCGCCTTGTTTGTGGCAGAATAGAATGTTGCAAAATTTTCGGATTCAAATAATATTCAAACGGCTCACCTTCTTTATCGAATCTCTGTACCCAAATTACATTTTTCAGAATACCAATTTGAGGTGCTGCAATGCCAACTCCGTCATTTATCGAATCTCGAACTGTTGCATACATTCTGTTTATCAATCTGCTCAAAACTCTGTCGTTACTATCGGGAACTACATCATCGCATTTAGTTCTCAAAATAATTGAATCTTTCGAATTGTTTATTTTGCAAACACGCATCGGAGATTTATCATCAGCATTCATTATTAATTCAATATCGCTACGATCGAATCGTGGCTTTTGCTTTGTATCAATTTTATAGCAAGCACTAAAAATTAGAATTAAAAAAATTGATATAGTAATAATTTTTAATTTCATATTCAAGTTCTCATTTCTGATTCAAAATATTAGCAAATTTATGTTTTTTTTTTGCATGAACCAAAAAATACTAATTTCCACTAAGAATTTTGTAGTAATAAAATCTACCGTTAATATTTATTCTGAATAAATTCAAACCTTTAAATAATTCTGAACTTGGTATTTTGAATTCGAAAGAATTATCAAAACTTGAATTAATAAAATTATGCTCCTCGCCTATCTCACTAATTGTAGAAATTTGAATTCTACATGATTCATTCAGTTCAATTTTTATATTCAGAAATTCTGATACTGGATTTGGATATAAATAGATTTTTGCATTTTCAGTTTTGGAATCGATACCGGCAATTATTTTTGGAATTTCAAAATCCTTTTCATCAATTTCAATGGATTTTTTATACTTCCTGACATCCATTTTCTTGCTCCAAACCTCTCCACAACTATCCTTGAAATGGAATTGATAAATACCATCTCCATTATAAAAATCACTTGAACTGAAATAAAATGGAAATAGTGTCTGATCATAATTTGTTGCCTTAACCTTTTGTGGCGTTCCAATTGGATTATCATTCATAAATAATTGATAAGTAATTTCGCTTGATTTTGAAAATAATGAAAAAGTGGTTTTTGGAATTGTTGCACCCATATATATTAACGAATCTGGCAAATCTTTTGCCATAAATGGTTTTGGGGCAACAATAAGCATTGAATTGCCAATCAAAAACGATTTTCCTGAACCGTAATATACGCCCCAAAGTTCATATATTCCCTCATCTGCAGGATAAGAAACATTATTTACCAGAATTGGATTTATCTTTGTATTGATATATTTGCTTCCTTCTTGGAGAATTTTTCCTGATTTTCGCCAAGAATAATAATATTGAGATTTATCCGGAGTATTATCTTCTATTCTGATAACTGCTTGATTTCCTTCGCAAAGTTTAACGGGTGGTTCACCATAAACACAGGTAATAGTATCAGACCAAGTTTCTCCGCAATGGTTCTGTATTCTTACAACATAAACCCCTTCGTCAGATGGCTTACCCTGAACAAGAAACCCAATTCCCTTTTTATAAACTGAAACACCGGTTTGAAAATCAGAAAGAACTTTTTTCCCATCTTTATACCATTCAAAAATACATGCACTTGTGTTGCTAACTCGTACTTCCATATTTAATGAGCCGTAATATGGAGAGAGTGGATCAAGAATTTTGAAGAATTTTGTTTGATAAACAATATGTGGCTTGTATTCACATTCTGCAACAAAAAAAGGAGATTGCTGTGAAATGCCATATTCTTTCAAAGTAACTATGCAATAATAAATTTGATTATCGGTTCTTTGAACATTTTTGATTGTTAAAATTGGAGTGTTTGTGCCGCTGTATTTATCGCCTTCGGGTAAAGATTTCATTCCACCTTTAAACCATTTATATGTGATTGTGCCGGGATAAAATTGAGTTACTCTCACGATAAATTTTGCATCTCCCCCACTACAATCAATATAATCTCCGCTTAATTTTTTCACTTCAAAATGTGTATCTTTACCTAAAGTTACAAAATCAGACCAAACTGTACCACATTTCCCAGTTACTTTGCATTGGTAATTTACTTTATCAGCTGAAATCGCATTTCGCACAGTTAAAGCATTCGTAAACGCACCTTGGAACTTCTTTCCATCAAGTATGGGAACTTGCTTATAAACAGCAAATTTTTTAAGAGAATCACTTGGATAATCAAGAGGATTAATTCCCAATTTTTTGTAATTATCAAGCGTTCCCTGATGATCGAGCGAATCGCGAAACCATCTAAATTGTGGCTCAATACTTTTACTATTTGCAATTTGATGAGCATTCAATTTGAATGTTGTATTGCTGCCGTTAATAAATGGCATAGTTTGTGGCTGTTCGGTTATTTGAGTTTCAGAAACTACATACAAACTTATGTAAGGCGAAATCAAATCACTACAAAAATCCGACTTTATCAAGCAATAATAAATACCGGAATGCTCAAATCCAACGCTATCGAAAATCAAAACAGGAGACGTTTTGTTGGGAATTGGCGAATTATCTTTGTACCATTGAAAATTCAGATTCGAGCCGGAAGATTCTATTTTTATCTCAAATGGACTGCCCGAACATAGAATATCTGATGGAGTAATATATTGAATTTGAGTGGCTCTACTTATCGTGAAATTGCTAATTGCTTCCAAAATGCCATCACTGATTTTCAAAGTTAATAATTTATGGTTAAAAGAATTATCTTGTGAATATTCTATCAACAGGCTCATCTTTAAATTTTGGATGAGCCTGTTAATTAATTCATTATAGTTACAGTCATTTAACTTCCTCATATTTCTTCCAGCCCGCATACCCTGCACCC
>JANJUO010000477.1 GCA_024710535.1 bacterium | reverse complement strand
TCATTATAATTGTCATTTATTGGAACAATTTTGAAATCTGCTTTTCCGTCTAATGACTTCATTTCTGTAATTTCAAGAGATTTCAATAATTTAATGCTTGATTTTTTTACAATTGGATTTTTGAATTTAATTTCATCTTTGCCTTCAAGAAATGAAATATCGGGAGTAATTTTGATATTTATATTATGAGAAACAACTGCATTTTCTCCAAAATGAAATCCACTCATCATTTGGTCTTGATTTTCTGGCTTTCTCTCTTTCAAAACGATGTAATAATCTGCTTCTTTCGCAATGCTATCAGTAATTGTGAAATTTTCTGGCTCTTTGTCGTAAGTAAGTGAGATAACAGCCATTTTTATATCTTTAATTCTTTCTCTTAATTTTTCGGCGGTACCCAAATATGAATTCGAATGAAAATCACCATTATAATGAATCACCTTTTTGCTTTTATTTTTGGAAAGAAAATCGGCAACCGATTCAGCCATAGTTTCATCTTTTATAAGTTGGGCGCCATAATACAAGTAGAATGTATTTTCTTTATTCGGAGAAAGTGTGTCATGCTTTTGATTTCTGCCTGCCATAGTTTCGAAGAATTTGTCCATATAAGCGCCATCTTGAATCAGCATAGAACGAGTGATAAATGGCTTAACCGAGTCTGGAAGTTTTGATATTGCCGTCATACCTCCACTTGCATACATTGCCGCATATTTACGAGGAATATTTGCCGCAATCACAGCCGAATTGTTTGCTTTTGCAGTTTCTACAATTGCTCTATAGAATTTCTTATAATCGGGCCAAGGTCTGCTATTTTTTAGAAAATCCTCTTCGGCAATTTTTCCGGATAAATAGTCATTCAGAATATTTTGAACATCACGCTCAAACATTTCCATAGATACAGCTGTATTTTTGTTAAGCTCAAACATTTTGTCATTATATTGCATTTGAATATTATGTACAATGCTATCATCATGGAATTCACCAAAGAAAATCACATCAAATTTTTGAGATAATTCAGCCATCTCGCTAATTGTTATGCTCTTTTTGGACTTGGTATTATATATAACAAAATCTGATGCGTTGGTAAAATTTATTGAAGCATACATAAAAATCAATGCCAAAATGAATAATTTCATTACAAAACCTCATATAGTTTCTAAAAGAATTACAAAAATAAATAAAAATGTCAAATCAAAATGATTATTTTTCAAAATTAAACAAAATGTTAATAATTATTTTTCAACTACCTTCAAAAAACATATTCAATGCTATTAATATTTAGAGTAGGGAAGGAGGATATTAATTATTTAAGAGAGTTGTAAAACAAATTCTTATTAAATTCAAAAAATAAATTATTATTACTTTTATCTAAATTCCAGCAATTAAATTTGATTTATTCGTTAATGTTTGTTTTAAAAATTGATAATTTTAAATATGAAAATATATAAACTACACAAAAAGCAAATTTTGAATATCCCATTAGAAACTGCTTGGGATTTTTTTTCTAATCCAAAAAATCTTAGCAGAATTACTCCCAAGAAAATGGGTTTCGATATTAAATCTGAATTGCCGGAGAGAATGTATGCAGGGATGATAATAGAATACACTGTGAAGCCGGTTTTGGGCATTCCACTGAATTGGGTAACAGAAATTACTCATGTGGATGAACCAAACTTTTTCATTGATGAGCAGAGATTTGGACCATATAAATTTTGGCATCATCAGCATATTTTCAAAAAAATTTCTGATGGTGTTGAAATGGAGGATATAATTCATTACGGGCTTCCAATGGGGATTTTTGGTAGAATGGCTCATCCTATTATAGTCAAGCCCGAGCTCGAAGGTATTTTTGATTACCGTTTTGAATTTTTGAAGAGTTATAAATTTTAAAAAAATTATCATAACGCAATTATTTATTTTTTTGTGAATGAATATTTAAGTAAATTTGCCTTGAATTAGTGATTGAATCTGATATTTTAGAAATGTATGTTGTTATTCTATAGGACTGCAATTTATGGACAAAGAGAAAACTGTGAAGTTGATGCTGGTAGATGACGATGAATCTGCCCTGAATTCATTAAAAAATACAATTACATATAGTTTTCCCAAGTTCGAAATTGTTGCAGAGGCATCTAATGTGAGAGACGCTTTGGCATTGCTCGAAAATGCTAAGCCTGAATTATTGATTTTGGATATTGTTCTTCCAGATGGCTATGGCTTTGATATTCTTCAACTTACAACATATACAGATTTCGAGGTGATTATCACTTCCTCGCATCCAAATTATGCGTTGCAAGCATTTAATTATTCGGCACTTCATTTTTTGGAAAAACCGATTTCAATCCATAAATTAAGCGAAGCAATCAATAGATACGATACCTACAATACTTTCGATCAGCTGGATAATAAAATCAAGATTGCTAAGGAATTACTAACCGAACCACCAAAAAATATTATGCTGCCAATCGAAAATGGTTATTTGATGCATAATTTGGAAGAAATTCAATCTTTTGATTCGGAAAATAATTATGTTAAAGTGTGTTTCAATAGTGGCAAATCCACAGTTATTTGCCGTCAGTTGAGTCATATTGAAGAAATTCTTCATCAATCACATTTTTGTAGAATTCACAATAGTTTCATTGTTATATTAAGTCTAATAATATTATACACAATAAGAAAATTTTTGTATATTTGTAATTTAAAAATTACAGGATACAAAAATGTCAAGAAAAAAATTAACTGTCAGCAAAATGTCAGCAGAAGAAATTAAACAACTTCTGAGA
>JANJUO010000456.1 GCA_024710535.1 bacterium | reverse complement strand
GATTATACCAAACTTGCAAATCGAGCCAGTCTTGAGATTTCCACTCATTAATGGCACGCTCTCTATCAAAAGATTTTTCATACAATTCTTTAAATCTATAGTAAGGTAGAATCATATTCTCAACTTGACATCTAAAAAATGTATTGAGAATTTCATTTTTTTCATTAACTGATAATAATTCAGCATTTATTTGGGTTAAAATTTGAATTCTATCCTTATATTTCTCTGTATAATATTCATAAAGTTGCTTACTTAATGATGGCACCATATTAACAGTTTGCTTGATATTTGGAAATTCATAAAGAATTTCCGGCAAATCAAAATAATCTTTTATACCGTGCAATCTTGTCCACGGCATAAGAAAAACATCATCCATCCTATAATCCGGCTGATGCTGATGCCAAAGAAAAACAACTTTTAAAGGTAACATATTCTACTTTTTGATTATTTTTTTAGTAATTATTCTATCTTCAATATTCATTTCAACGAAATAGGTTCCAGCAGTGAAATTTGACAAATCAATATTTATATTGCCATTTACATCGGTAGTGATATAAACTAATTTACCACTTAAATCAAATATTTTTATAGATTTAATTGTTTCTAAACCGGAATTTTGAATTACAATTTCAGTCAAAACTGGATTTGGAAAAATTGATATTGAACTATTATCTTCATCAACACTAAGACCAATAAATTCAAATGAAAAAACTTCACTCCAAGGGGAACTATTTGTATCGTCATAATTTCTTACACGCCAATATTGCCTTGTATCTGTTTTCATTTCGATATTATATTCGAAATTCGTCTTATCAATATTAACTAAACTGACAAAATCAGTTGAAGTAAATTCAGGAGAAGTATCAATTTGAAGTTCATATTTACTTGCTAAACCCTTATTCCATTCAAATTTAATAGGTATTTTATTAAGAATAGAGTTATTTGCCGGAGAAATCAAATTCACCGCTTGTAATGTATTTGAGCCGGTTGTAAAATTCCAAACATCTGAAATTGAAGAATCAGCACCCGAATAAGCAACCACTTTCCAATAATATTTTGTATTGTATTCAAGTGTTTCAACTTTGAAATTATTTTGTGTGCCAACACTTACATTTACAACATCATTAATAAAGTCACTGCTTTTAGAAAGATGGAAAACATATTTGGTTACAGAAGCATCGGTTTTCCATTCGAAATTTGCATTAAGAGGAGCAAGATTTGTAATGTTATTGTCCGGCTTTAAAAGCTCAGGTTTAGCCATACTTTTAGAGAGTGGAAGAAAGAAAATATCATCCATAAGCATTTCAGGTATTACAATTTCATCGGTAAATGAGAAATAAATTATATCCGCAGGACCGCTGAATGCTGTTGAAATAGAAACAAATTCACCCAAAATTTTATCAAATTGATAAATTTCACCTTCAAAAAATGGATTAGCGGTATTTCCCCACGCAGAAATAATTAACTGTCCATCGCCATCTTTTGCAATTCCATCTCCATAAGAGAAAGACAAATTATAATTAACAACGCTATTATCATTTAAATTTATTGTATATAAAACTGATGGTTCAGTAAATGCAACTGCATATAATTTATTTGATGCTTTTTCGAATAGAAGCCCGTTTGGAGCAGTTATTGTGCCTTTTAGTGCAAGAGCAGAGGCAGTTTTTGTGTTCAAATCAAACTTAAAAATTCTATTTGTTGCCATATCGCCTGTGTATAATACATTATTATTTCCAATTTCGATATCATTAAGAAATACAGCCCCTGTAATATTGAAAGAATTTGTTATTGATTTCTTTTGAATATCAATTTCAATAATTTTTGTAACATCAGTAACATACAATTTAGTTCCCACCATTATCATTCCTTTGGGATCGGCTAACCCTGAATTGATAAGAAATGACTTATTCCCTTCCAAATCAAGTTTCAAAATAAATCCATCAGGAAGTTCTGCTTCTCCAACATTCGATATGTAAAAAACTTGGTTTGCTTCATCCCAAACAATACTTTCAGGAGAATAATAATCCTGCGAATTTGCTGTAAAAATAAGCAAACTAAACACAAAAAAATAGATGAAACTTTTCATAATCTGTCCTCATTTTATTTATTTAAAATAACTTTAATCTCAAACTTCAAATATATCAAATGTTGTACACAAAAACAAATATTAGGGATTTTCATTTTGATTTTCATCTGTTTCAATAATTTGAATATCAATCGGCTGTTCAATGAATAATGAATCATTTGCTTTAGAATCCGTTTTGGGAGTTAATGGCTTCACTTCTTTATCAGGATTAAAAAATGCGTTAAGAATATCGTGTGCAATCGGTGCAGAAACGCCACCACCAAAACCGGCATTCTCTACAAAAACAACTAAAGCAATTTTCGGATTTTCTTTTGGTGCAAAACAAACAAACCATGCATGATCATTTCCGTGCGGATTCTGAGCAGTTCCGGTTTTTCCACACACATCAATACCCGGTAATCTTGCCGCAGAGGCAGTACCACCGGCACTATTAACCACGCCATACATTCCCTCTTTAATTGCATTGATAATAATTGGATTAATGTTAATTTCACGACTTCTAATATTCAGAGTTTCTTTCTTTTGGGTGATAGTATTTTTGATTGAATTTACAATATGTGGCTGGAAAATTTTGCCCCCATTTGCAATAGCCGCTGTATAAACTGCCATTTGTAATGGAGTTACTAATATTTCCCCCTGTCCTATACCATAATTAACCATATTTCCGTGTATGTAGCCCTCAGAACCTTTACCAAGTTTGTTAATAAGCCAATCTTTTGTTGGTAATCTGCCTGCTTTTTCATTTTGCAGGTCGATACCTGTTTTCTGACCAAAGCCAAATAATTTACCATAATATTCAAATTTTTCTAATCCTAATTTCAAACCTAATTGATAGAAAAATGTATTACACGAAACTTTTATCGCAGTTTCAACATCGATATTTCCATGCGAGCCACCATGACATTTTCTATATCTGCCACCATATTCAAGTCCACCACCACAAAAAATTTGCGAATGTTCGTTAATTATACCTTCTTGCATAGCGGCAATTGCAATTAACATTTTCCAAGTTGAGCCCGGTGGATATTGAGATTGAACTGCTCTATGAAGCAAAGGACTTGCCGGATCTTCGGAGAGTTGTTTGAATAATTCATAAGGAACTTTTCCGGTAAATGCTCTTGGATCGAAATCAGGTTTTGATGCCAATACCAAAATATCACCATTATTCGGATCAATTCCAACAATTGCGCCTCTTCTTCCATCAAGTAGTTTTTCGGCAAGTTCTTGTAATTTGATGTCGATTCCTAATTGCAAATCAAAGCCATTAATTGTTGGAGAGTCGTTGCTTCCTTTATCAAAACTTGCTACTTTTTGCCCAAATTTATTTACGGCAACATATTGAATACCGTGCTTTCCCTTCAAATCTCGCTCGTAAGTCTGTTCAATCCCTGATTGACCAATATTATCCCCCGGATAATAATCTTTATTCTTTTCTAATTGTGCTTTTGTCACTTCACGAGTATAACCAAGAAGATGTCCCAAATTTCCATCAAATTCATACAATCTTTTGGATTCAACAGCAACATCAATTCCCGGTAAATCATCATAATATTCCGATATTCTGGAAACAATATCAAACTTTGCATCTTTATAAATTTTAATTGGGGTAAACTTCGAAAATGTTTTGTATTGATTTATTGTCTTCATAATACTTACAGAATCAGTTTCGAGCAAAGAAGCAAGTAGTGGCATTGTTTCAATTTTGAAGTCATAAGGAGTTAATGTAATCGAAAAAGAAGACTCATTATGAACAATAAGTTTTCCATTTCTATCATAAACATTTCCACGAAAAGGTTCAATTCTAACTTGTTTGATTGCTTGAGTTTCACTCAAATATTTATACTCTTCGCCTTTTATTATCTGTAATTGCCCTAATCTCAAAATAAAAATAACTGCAATTAAGCCAACTATCATTTTCAAAACTCTAATTCTACCTTTGCTTGCAAAAAATGGTGTATCACCTAAATATTGCCTCATAAGTCCCCCATTAAACAATTTTTAATTGTTCAATCTTTTCTAATTTTCTTTGCCTTTCAGCATAAGAAACAAATGCAAATAAATATGCTATTGTAAATAGACAATCCCGCTGAATTATCTGATTGCTAATTGTATTAGAAACAATAATGCTTGCAAATGAAATCATTGTGCAAAACATCATATTTCTATAAAATTGGTCTTTTAAATAGATAAATAAAATTAAAGACCTTAATGCCTTAAAAAATATAAACATAAAGAACAGCATAGTTAAAGGAATTCCAATTCTATATGCCGCCCATAAATAGCCATTATGAACAATATCAGTAACAGAGGTTTCTTGCTTGAGAATATCGTAATAACTAAATTTCGACATCAAGCCACTTCCACCCAGAGGATATTGAGATATTTGATTAACAACAGCATTCCATTCTCCAAATCTCGCCTGCATTGAAATATCTTTTGTTCCTTTCGAGGCAGAGGTCAATCTTGTTAGATAAATTTTTGCCATATATGCAATATTATCTCCTGCCGCAAAATAAAATCCTGCTCCAACAAACAAACTTATAACAGTTACATAAATA
>JANJUO010000446.1 GCA_024710535.1 bacterium | reverse complement strand
GATTTATGTACGCATTAGTTCAGATGGACTCCAGCTCGAAAAAGAACAATTACTCAAACTTATCCAATTTGAATAAAGGGTGGAGGGCATCTTTTTTTGCCAATTAACCATATTGATTAAAATTAGAAATAGTTTGAATTTTTCAATGTCGTTAACAAGATTGTATATGTTTTTAATAATAATATTCTAATGAATTCGTTTAGGCAAATATGAAAAATAACAGTAAAATAGCATATTGGATTCAAACGGCAGAAAGCGATTTAGTAACTGCGGAAAAATTATTTCAATCAGGAGAGTATCATTGGGCATTATTTTTGGGGCATTTAGTCCTTGAAAAAGCAATTAAAGCATATTTTTGCAAATTTATTGATGATACTCCTCCAAGAATCCATGATTTAGTTAAATTGGCTAAAGTTTCTAATTTAAAATTAGATAATAATAAAGTCTATTTTTATAACAGAGTTAACGATTTTAATATTGAAGCAAGATATCCAGATGAAAAGATGACTTTTTACAAAGTGGCAACAAAAGAATTTGCTTATGAAAATTTGGAATTAATCAAACAGGAATTACAATGGATAAAGTCCCAAATAGAATTATAGAAACTATCAAAGAATTAATTGCAGAACTTCAGCAAAACCAAATAAATTTGACTAATGCTGTGCTTTTTGGCTCTTATGCTAAAGGTACTTATAATGAATATAGTGATATTGATGTTGCATTGATTTCTGAGTCATTTTCTGGAAATCGCTTTTTAGATAAGGAACTAATCCGTAAGTTTATAGTTTCAATTAATACTGATATTTCACCCGTTCCCTTCCGTCCTGAAGACTTTAACAAAAAAAATTTGTTTGCTAATCAAATTATCAAAGAAGGAATCGAAATATCTATAATTTAAAAATCACACAAACTGCTCCACACTCACTACACAGAACGCAACAGATATTAGAAAAACAATCGGGCTACTGCGAGGGTAGCCCGAAGTGTTATTAAAGAAGAATTAGGATTTTAAAACTATTTCTTTGGTTTTGAATTTTTATATGCTTTAAATCCAAAAATAGATGCTGTAATAACATTTAATATCAGCCAAATACTTTTATCATAAAAATATATTGGGAAAATTGGATTATAAAGAATTGCAATTAAGCCGAATAATATTACCCAAAAATTAATATTTTTATCTAATTCATTATAAATTGCCAACACGCCACCAAGAGTTATTGAAATTCTCAAAAAAGTATAAAACCCACTTGGTAATTCTGCAATTGCAATTACTAATAATATTGTACAAACAGCATATATTTTATACATATTAATTCCAGTTATTCAATAATTCTAATGCTTTCATTAATCTTTCTTTGAGTTCTCTAATTTGCTCTTCATCAAGATAATAAATGTATTCAAATTCACCATTAGTAGTTTTATGTTTGCCAAACTTTAAATAAGCATATTTATTTTTTTCTTCTCTTGTAAATTTCAAGTAATATTTAAAGTCAGGTTGCCAACTTTCAACATTAGCAGATATGTTTTTGATGTTAATTTCTTTTGAAATACTATATTCAAGATTTACCCCTTTTAAATCATTAAGGTTATTTTTAATAATCAGCAAACTTTTTTCAAGAACTTTAACTAATTCGTTAATGTTTTCAATAGATAAAGTTACATTGATATTGTGAAGGTTGAATTCATTATCGTTTTTGAAATCATTTGTTAACAACAAAAGGTAGGACTGGGCAATTTTATCATCAATTGATTTGTCTTTGCAAGTTGCAATAGTAAAGGGCAAGCCTTGATCTATTTTGGGAACAATTTTAAAGTCTGTTTTAACATAACTTGACTTTGTGGGAATACCTGCCTCTGAGTGATAGAAAACATAACTCGGAGCAGTTTTGCAAGACTGAAATAAAACTGATATTGCTACTACAAATACTATTTGGATTAATACTTTTTTCATTTTTTCACCTTTTATTAATTACAAGGAATACCTAACTTACGTAATCTAATGCAGTCATCTTTGATTTTTGTCTTTTGTTTACTTTGATTTTTTCCTGCACACTTTTTGAATCGATCCAATACATCTGCTGCCTCTTTTTTGCATCCTCTTTCTGAAGAACCATACCTTACTTGGTATCCTGTTCTTACGCAATTATTATCAAATAATGGGGTTATAACAATTTGTTCCGGGTCTAATCCTTCAGCAACTTCTATTTTAGGAATAAAATCAATACCGTTTCGTTCAATTGTTTCGCATTTTGAAGTTAATTTTACTTTATCCATTTCGATATCAATTAGTTTTATAGTTATATCATTTGAATTCCCATTAGTTATTACATCAAATGCGGATTTTCCAAAATCAACACCATCTGTTATTAATTCAATCGTCTCACCTGAAACAAAAGTATAACTCTGGCCAATTTTATCAAAAATTATTTTTCTTTTAGGATTTATACCCGCAACTACTCCGCTTGTTAAACTCCCTTCGTTATTTGTTACAATTACGGTGTCGTACCTAATTTCGACTTCTTTAACTCCATCTCTCTTTATATAATTATCGGAATTTAATATCATGTCTACTGTTTTGCAGGAATTCAATGATATTAAAATAATTATAAATAAAATGATTTTTTTGCTCATAAATCACCTAATTCTCAATAAGTTGATATTTAATTCCATAACTGGCAAATCCTCTTTTAATATCTCTGTCTATTTGATTAGTAATTTTTCCCTTAGGTATATATAGTGTAATTAATGTCAAACTATCATTTTTCCAATAATCCCAAACACTTGAATCTAATTGGCTCCCTTTATCTTCTCTTGGCATATTGCCAACAATTATGTAATTCTTTTCCGATGATTTAGGTAATTGTTTGAATTCATTCACTGATTGTAAGAACATAAATCCAATTGATGTCCAATTGCATTTTTTAATTTGCTTTAAAATTTCAATATCATTTCTTGAAATTGAATCTTTTAAATTAAGATTTATAATTCTATTATTCAATTCACTATCATTCCATATCTTTAATTTTATTGAATTTCCATAAGTCAATTTTAAATAATTCAGAAATTCTATTGCCTGTTCTTCATTAAAGGAATCAAAGAATGCAGCATATGCATGGATATAGTTTTTATCTAAACAAACTCTTGTTTCTGGGTATATTATTCTATTGTCAATAATTTTATTTGCTAATTTATTTTGAGAAAATGAATTCAAAATACCTTCTTCAGGCAATCTGGTATCTAAAACAGACCAGATTATTATATTTTCTTTATCTGTATTTGTTTTAATTATATTTAATTTTTTCTTAA
>JANJUO010000417.1 GCA_024710535.1 bacterium | reverse complement strand
TAATGTATCCATCTCTTCATTGGAAACTTTATCTCCAAAAAATCCACCAGATGCATTGGCTATAAATAAACCCATAGCTACATAATCTTTTTTGATTTCGAATTCATCACTTTGTTCGAATTTGTAATCAATCAATTTTCTGAAATCATCCAATCCTTGTTTAACGGCGCGTACATCCTGTCCCTTTGTTCCGAGTAATGTTTCAATATTTTCAATTGAAGTAATCACTTCTTGAGTAAGTTGTGATGCAAAAGCTGTTGGCTTTTTCAATAAATGTGATAGAGCAGTAAATTCTTTTTTATCTACTTTCCCATCAGCAGACGACATTAATTCAAATACCCAAGCTATTGCAGATTGCAACGTTTTCCATTGTTCTTCATCGAACATTTCTTTGTATATCATATTTTCTCCATATTAAATAAATTGAATTTTTTTCTGTAATAACAAAAACAAAATTATCTAATTTTTTTATTAATTCAAATATTTATTTTAATTATTTTTTTAATTTGTTTATTATAAAATTAATTTCACTATATTTCGTATTAATTCTTTTTTAATTACAATGGTGAATAATGAAATCAAAAATTATTTTTTCGGCAATTCTCTTTGCATTTTTGATGAATTTCAATTTTTTAAATGCTCAAGATAATCGTCTTGATGAATACTCTTTTGAGCAAGAACCTATCCAGACTGAATCTGCAACTTATTTTGGAGTTGGAGGTGGCTATACGTTTACTTTCCATTTTGCAAATTATGATATAATAAATAGCAAAGCAACAAGTTTTGGTCTTAGTGAATTTGATGGGCAGATGATGCTTAGCGGTGGAGAAGGTTTTACCGGAGTTCTATTTGTTAAAAATCTTAATGTTGGATTCTTTTCTTATGGTGGAAAAGTTGACGTTAGCAAGGACACAATAATCAATACAAAGAATTTCAAAAAAGCATTAGAATATTCTGCAGGTTTTACTGGTATTAATCTCGATTATGGTATTGTTCCATTCAAGTCTTTTGCAATCAAGCCGGGCGTTGCTTTAGGATGGGGATCAATGGAAATCGAAACTTATCAAACTGAAAATAGCTTCTCTTGGGATGGTTTCAAAAGTTTATCTGATGAAAACAATTTTATAAACCGTGCCGAATCAAGCTTTATTTTTGTGAAACCAAATATAAGTTTTGAATATGCATTAACGAATTATTTATTAATTCGTGCCAATGCAAGTTATTCAATGTCGTTTAGTTATGATTGGAAATACAATAATACAGCCACTCTTAATAATGTTCCTGATGATTTGAATTCAAATGGTATGCAATTCCAATTAGGTGTATTTGTGGGATTATTTAATTTCTAATTTTCTAACAATTTTCCCAAAAAAAGCAATTTATAACAAAATAAATTGCTTTTTTTGTTTTGGCTAAATATTTTTTTTACTTTTTTAATCTATATTACAATACAGCAATATACGATTCGTTTATAAATATGATTTTATTAACAAATTTTTTGGAGTTTTTTTATGATTAAATATTTTTCGTTAATACTAATTACAATGTTGTTTACAATGACAGCATTTGCAAAAGACAGCAAATCAACAAAGGATAATAAAGCAGTGATAATTGATAATAGAACAGAAGCAGAGTTTAATGCAGGTCATATTGAGGGTGCAAAATTAGTGCCTTTTGATGTAATTGATAAAAAAATTAAAGAAGTAGTTCCAAACAAAGATACTCCTATAATTTTATATTGCAGAAGTGGCAGACGCTCAGGTATTGCTCTTCAAACATTGAAAGAGTTGGGTTATAAGAATGTAGAAAATTATGGCGGTATGCACACTGCTAAAGAAAAACTTGGAATAAAGTAACTAAACAAATAAACAAAAATAATAAATCCATGTAAATCAATCGAAATACATGGATTTTTTTTATTTCTTATATCACTGCTTCACCGAAATCATCAAGGGCTGCAAGTCCATTTTTTGCTTTGAAATCATCTGGATCGAGCTCTAATGCTTTCCTATATGCTTGACGTGCATCATACTTTTTGCCAAGATTCAAATAAGCATCTCCAAGAAGAGCATAAGATGCAGGGCTTTCAGGATTATTATTTACAACCTGAAGGAAACTTTCTGCCGCTTCTTGATAATTACCCAAACGCAAATCAACAACACCTAAGTGAAAAAATGCAACCAAAAATCTTGGATTTGCTTTTGTAACGTGCAAGAAAAATGCATGCGCATCATGCAAATGTCCTGCATGATAACTTAATATGCCAGACCAATAATATGCCATCAAGAAATCACTATCAAGCTCGATAACTCGTTTGAGCATTCGCAAGCCCTTTTTGATGGATCCAACTCTGTAGTATGCCAAACCGAGTTCATAATATGCTGTTGGGAATTCAGGCATTAATTCGGTTGCTTTTGATAACATTGCAACAGATTCATCAATCATACCTAATCTATAATAAACATTTCCCAAATGTTTGAATACTATTCCCAATTCAGGATTTTTTTCGACAGCCTTTTTATAATGCTCGATTGCTTTATGATAATCGCCACGAGATTCGCATTGATATGCCGCTAATACATCTTCATCATCAGAATCAAACTTATTTCCAACGTTATGGTCAATCATTTAATAATTCTCCGTTTAAAATTAATGAAATTTAACAGCAACCGGTTTCTCGCCGGAATAATCATAAAATCCTTTGCCATTTTTTCTGCCATAATGACCCGCAGCAACTACTTTTTTAAGTAATGGACAAGGTCTGTATTTACTATCGCCTAAATCGTTATGCAACACTTCAAGAATGGCAAGGCAAGTATCCAATCCAATCAAATCAGCAAGAGTCAAAGGTCCCATTGGATGTGCAAAGCCAAGTTTGGCAACTTCATCAATACCTTCAACAGTGCCGATATTTTCCATCAAAGCATATACTGCTTCATTGATAAATGGCAACAAAATTCTATTTGCGATAAAGCCCGGATAATCATTTGCAGTTACCGGAATTTTGCCAAGAGTTTTTGATAAATTAATAATTGAATCATAAACTTCTGCATCAGTAGAAAGTCCTTTTATGATTTCAACAAGTTTCATCATAGGAACGGGATTCATAAAATGCATTCCGATCACCTTGCTTGGACGCTTTGTTTGAGCGGCAATTTCAGTGATAGAAATTGTTGAAGTATTCGAGGCAAGAATTGCATTTGGATTCACAATTTCATCAATCTGTCTGAAAATTTTGAATTTCAAATCCTTATTTTCAGTCGCCGCTTCAACAACCAAATCAACATCTTTGCCATCGTGCATATCAAGAGTTGTTTTGATATTACCAAGAGTATTATTCATAATTTCTTCGGTAATTGTACCCTTTTTCAATTGACGTGCCAAATTGCCTTCGATGGTTTTCATGCCTTTTTGCAAAGCAGTTTCAAACGCATCGCAAAGTAAAACGCTAAAGCCGTTTTGTGCAAAGGTGTGGGCAATTCCGTTACCCATTGTGCCGGCTCCAATTACCATTACGCTTTTTATTTCCATATTCTCTCCCGATTAAAATAAATTTTTATAAAATATATTTAAAATAAATTAAGTTCTATTTAAAATGAAATTCAAAAAACAAAAATAGCAAAAAATTCTAATTAAGTCAATAAAAACAATTTTTATTTACAAAAAAGAAATTGAATAAATCTCCCACGCTCAATAAATGGAGACTATGAATTTATGAAAATTTTTGATTATGCTAATAAATAGAATATTTAAAAGTGTTGCTATCTCATAAGAACCAACATTGTATAGTAGAATTGAATTGAAAAATACATGCATTTTAATTAAGTCAATAAATCAATTTTTATAAGAAAATAATTTTTGAAACATAAATTCAAATAATTTTTGCTAATTGTATAGATAATTATTAAATAATTGATATTACGCTCATAATTCATTCATTTATAAGGATCAAAAGACCAAAAATCTTAATCAAAAGACCAAAAAATCCAATCAAAAGATCAAATTTTCTGATAAAAAAACCAATATCTTTATAAAATAGAAGCATTTTTATAATTATAATTACAAATATTTCAATTCAATAAATA
>JANJUO010000405.1 GCA_024710535.1 bacterium | reverse complement strand
TCATTATGTTCTTGAATCATTAGGTCTTTTTCATTCCGAAGTTTTACTGCCTGATTCAAAGAATCTTGAGCAATTTGCACCTTGTGATGCTTTAGCTTAAGCACAGGTTCAAGACGGAAACTAAACTTTTTTGACATAATAATTTTCCAAATAATCAATCAATATATAGACGTAACAACCATTATAATTTATTATAAATCCAAATAATTTTCAATACAATTATCGGATAAATTAATAAATTCTTTACCTTCTGAACTGTGGCTTTACCTCAGTCCTTGCAATTTTCACTAATCTATCCACACATTCAAAATAAGAAGTTGGCTCATCAACTCCTTGTTTAAGATAATCATTAATAGAATCAATCAATGCAATTGCTTTATCTGTTCTTGGATTTGTTCCCGGTTGATACGCACCAACAGAAATCAAATCTTCAGCACTTCGATAAGTGGCTAATAATTCTTGTATTATTTTTGATGCTCCCTTATGCTCAGGGGTGATAACATCATTTTTCACTCTGCTTATACTTTCCAAAATATCTATTGCAGGATAATGCCCCAAAGAGCCAAGTCTCCTCGATAAAACAACGTGCCCATCCAGAATACCTCTTGCGGCATCTGCAATTGGCTCGTTCATATCGTCTCCTTCCACCAAAACAGTATATAAACCGGTGATAGATCCCACATCGGAAGTACCGGCGCGCTCCATAGTTTTTTGCAAAATACTAAATACAGATGGAGTATAACCCTTTGTTGTTGGAGGCTCGCCAATCGTTAAACCAACTTCGCGTTGAGCCATTGCCAAACGAGTTGCCGAATCCATCATTAGCATTACATCCATACCTCTATCGCGGAAATATTCTGCAATTGTAGTAGCCGAAAGAGCGGCTTTCACTCTCAAAAGTGGTGGAGTATCCGATGTTGCAACCACAACAATAGATCTTTGCAAACCTTCTTCGCCTAAATCTTTTTCGATAAATTCTTTTACTTCTCGACCACGTTCTCCAATCAATGCAATAACATTTATATCTGCTGATGTATTGCGTGCAATCATTCCAATTAATGTAGATTTACCAACACCAGAACCGGCAAAAATACCAACTCTTTGCCCCTTTCCAAAAGTTAGCATTCCATCAATTGCTCGTACTCCTGTAGAAATATGATCGTTTATACGTGCTCTCTGCAATGGATTTGGAGGATGGGCATAGATTGAACGCCTATAATCAGTAACAATCGGAGCACCGCTATCGATAGGATTTCCAATTCCATCTATAACGCGTCCCAGCAAATTATCTCCAACCTTAACACTTAAAGATTCCCCTGTTGTAACAATTTCCATTCCCGGAGTAATTTGAGATAATTCACCCAAAACCATTGATAAAATTTTATTATTTTCTCTAAATCCAACAATTTCTGATTTACAAACTTCATTACCATAACTATCCTTCAGAATGCATAATTCACCAATAGGAGCTTTGGGTCCATCGCTTTCAATCACCATTCCAACTACTTTTGTAACTTTGCCTTTCATTTGCAAAGTATTAGTATTTTTTATGGCAATAAAAAACTTATTATTTAGCATTTCTGCAGGTATCATTTTCTATCCGCTTATTTCATCAGAATTATACAATTCGGCATAAATATCACTTAGCAATGCTTCTTTTTCAATCATCATTGCTTCTTTTACAGCCGGTTGATTAATAGTATCAATCAATGTATTTCTAATTTTATTAATTTGGTTGATTAATTTTGCATCAATAATTCCGGCACTTGTACTTAGAACGCAGAATCCTTTTTCGACAGTTAAGTCGCCGGAGATTTCTACATTTCTAATTTTTGATGGCTCGCTAACAAGTTCGGATTTCACTTCACTAAGAATTTCAATATCATCAGGATGCAAAATTATTTTGAAAATTTCTTCATCACCAATTCGATTAATTGCTTTTTTAACTTGATTGATAACTATATGTTTTTTAACTTCTATTTCTTCATCAATGATATGCTCGGCAATCATTATCGAAAGTGGAATAATTGCCTTTTCTAATGACTCAATTTGTAGAAGAAATTTATTTTTCAAACTGTTAGTAAGTTTATCGATTCTTCTTATCCAATCTTTGTATTTGCTGATTTCGGATTCATAAGCCGCACCGGACGAGTCCTGTCCATCAATGAATCCTCTATCATAAGCAGATTGTACTTCGATAAGAACTTCACTTACTGGAAGACTTTCCTCTTGCGGAATATTCTTTAAAGAAATTTCAATCGGTTGATTCGAATCAGAAATTACAAAAGTTTCAGTAAACACTGTCCTTACTGGCTTCGGCTCTTCCGGCTCCGGCTCGGGCATTGGTTCGGGCTCCGGCTCCGGAATATCAATGATTTCCTCGATTTCATCATCCCAAACTGGCAAATTGCTTAATTCTTTATTGATAAGGTCTTCAGTTCGTATGATCCTTACTTTTTGCTTTCGCCTTGGAATGTGTACTATAATCTTTTGCATAAATAATCCTATACGAATATATCTTCTTTGCCACGTCCGCCGATAGCAATCTCATCATTTTCTTCGAGCATTTTCACCAAATCAACAATACGCATTTGCGCTCCTTCCACTTCCTTGAGTTTCACCGGTCCCATGTATTCCAATTCTTCCTTAACTACAGCCGCCGCACGTTCAGACATATTTTTAAAGATTTTTGCTCTAATTTTTTCGTCTGATACTTTAAGTGCAAGTGCAAGGTCTTTTTTGTCCACATCTTTAAGAATTCTTTGGATACCTTTGTCATCAATGAGAATAATATCTTCAAACAAGAACATAAGTCGTTTGATTTCAAGCGCCATTTCAGGTTTTTTATCTTCGATACTTTCAAGCATTGCTTTTGCAACAGCATTATTGCTCTTGTTAAGAATGTTTGCAACAAGTTGCGAACCACCTGCTTGTGCAAGATTTTGAGATAAACTCGATTCTGCAATTTGATCTACTACATGCTCGATTTCAGAAACTAATTGAGGCGAAACCTTACCAATTGTTGCAATTCTCATAATAGTTTCTGCTCTAATATCTTCCTTGAATTCTGCCAAAATTTCTGCTGATTGGTCAGGCGGCAAATGGGATAAAATCAATGCAATTGTTTGCGGATGCTCTTTTGATAAGAAACTGGCAACCTGCTGTGGATCTGATTTCTTCAAAATATTAAAGCCACGTACAGTGGTAAGAACACGGATTTTCTCAATAATTTCCCTTGCTCTATCCAAGCCATAACTTTTTTCCAAAAGAACCTGAGCATATTCCAAACCACCTTCCACCATGTAACTTGATGCAGTCATTAATTGATAAAATTCTTCAATTACATCTTCTACGACTGTTGGAGGCAGGTCGCGTAGATTGGTGATTTCCACCGCAATCTGCTCAACTTCCTTCATCTCAAGTTCTTTAAACACTTTGGCAGATACATCAACATCCATCGACATAAGCAAAACAGCTGCCTTTTGCTTACCTGTCAAGTCGCTCACTGTCAACATTCTTTTTGCCATTTCTTTACCGCTTTTTATGTTAAACTAATTCAAAACTATTATAACTTTTTAAACCAAATTCTATTTTATTAACCTGCGTAATTTTTAATATCCAAATCTTGCGATAGCAGCATTCTTATTAATTTTACTGCTTCTTCTGTTTGAACATCGCAGAAATCTTCTACTTTATGTCTAATTTCTATCTTCATCATAGCATCTTCGGTTAATTCAGGTACTTGTGACTCTTCAAGCTCGGCACGTGCTCTTTTAGCAAGGGCATCTTGATCCAAAATTCCGTCCATATCTTCCAAAATGCTGTCTTCGTCTAAATTCTCTTCAAGCTTTTCTCCTTCAAGGAGCAATTGTTCAGGCAAATCTGCAGGTAATAAAAGCATTTCTTCATCATCGAAATCAAGTTCTTCAACTTCTTCATCTTCTTCTTCTTCCTCTTCTTCCTCAGGCTCTTCCTCAACATGAACTTGTTGCGGTAGATACATAGCCAATCTCATTCTATCTTTAACTTGTTTATTTTGTAGTAATTTCCACATAATGAACAGAAGAACCATCATTGTTAAGACCAAACCTATCAATTTCTGAATGTCAGGTCTTTCGTACCATGGCTTGATATTGAGCAATTCAGGATCAGGAAGTTGTATCATACTGTCGAATGGCACATTTATTACAGAAATTTGGTCATTTCTTGATGGATCAAATCCAACTGCATTACTTACAATTTCTTCAATTTTTTGCAATTCTTCATTCGAACGGGGCACATAAACTATCTGTTTTAAGCCATTTGTGTCGGCAATTTGGTTGGTTCCATTTACCATAACAGCAATAGATAATCTTTTCACATTCCCAACAGAATGAATGATGTGCTCAACATTTTGTGCAATTTCATAATTTTGGATAACATTTGATTGATCTTTTGCCATACTTACAGCCGGATAACTAAGTGAATCAGTTGACTGGCTAACATCTTTTATGTTCTGCTCGCTTCGGATAACCTGCTTTTCAGGGTCATAATCTGTTTTTGTTTGCTCAATCCTTGTGAAATCAAGATCTGCAGTGATTCGTACTTTTGTATTATCAGCACCCAAAACCGCATCGAGCATGGATTGGACTTTTGATGCTAAATGCTCCTCAACACGTCTTTGTTGTTCATGCTGTTGTGCAGTAAGACCAGCAACCGAATTCACATCCAAACTTTGCTCATTAAGCATATTGCCGCGTTGATCGACAACGGTAACATCTTTTGGGCTCATTCCTTCAACAGAACTTGAAATAAGATTTTGAATACCGTCAATCGATATTTTATCTAAACTTCTGCCATTTTTTAGATGCAATGTAACCGAACCGGTAGGATTCTTTTGATCTTTTTTGAATAATGCCTTTTCAGGAATAACAATATGAACTCTAACTTTCGAAACTTCATCAATTTGAGAAATTGTTTTGGCTAATTCTCCTTCGAGAGCACGTCTGTAGTTAAGTTTCTGAACAAACTCACTCATACCAAGATTTGTTTTGTCGAATAATTCATAGCCGACAACGCTTTGCTCTGGAAGTCCTTCATTTGCAAGAGATAATCGTGTTTCATGAACTTGATTTTTTTCAATGATAATAGAAGAACCATTTTCAGCTAACTCATAATCAATTTGCTTTTGCTTCAAGCTCTCCACGATCTTTGCCGCATCCTGTTGCGCAAGCCCACTATATAAAACACCATATTCTTTTTCGGTAGTGGAAATCATAATTGCTATCACTGCCACAAAAAGAATAGTAGGAACTCCAACAAAAAGAATTTTTTGCCAAAGTGCTAATTTGTTCCAAAAGGTTTTTGCCTGCTCTAAATATGGTATTTCAGCCATAACTACACTTCAAATTAATCAAAAAAAATTACACCTGCATTCTAAGAACTTCGCGATAAAGGTCAAGCCCTTTATTACGTAATTCCATCAATAATTGAAAACTAGTTCTTGCCTTTTGGGAAGAAATCATAACATCATGGATATCAACAGGTTCGCCCTTGATTAATTTTTCGGTTGCTTCTGTGGATTCAACTTGCAGACGGTTAATATCACCCATAAATTCGTTGAGTGTGTCTGTGAATTTCACATTTTCCGGCTCAATACCTTGCGCAGGATATTTTTGCTGTACTAAAGGGAGGTAGCGTCTCCCAGGATCAAGTTCATTAATAATCATTTTTCAAATCCTTTTGTTATTATCGAATCTTCCCTGATTCATTTACTATTTCGAAACATAGCAGTGTGAATCAAATTTGGTAATGCAACAATGATACCAAAATCACACTCTTCCGTCAACTATCGAACCTTTGGATATATTTGGCTGAGAAATTCTGCCCGTTCTATTGAATAGAACGTGCTTTTCCAATTGTTCGGAACTATCCGGAAACATTCTAATAAAAAATTTTCTTTCCTTTTGAGTTACAATCTTTTCCGGGTCAAAATTGTTCATCTGTTGATTATTAGCCACATTGTTAATATCAGACATTTTTGCTTTCTGAACATTATTAACATCCTTTGTAGCCAATACCGTTTGACGCAATGAATTTTCTAATTCTTGCGGTGAACTATACCCATAGGCACGTTGTACATCAATTCTCATAATTACCCCTTAATTTATCGCTTAGATTTCTAACGAATACCGTGCCACATTTTTCACCGAATCAACAACTTGTGTATTCGATTCAAATGCGCGCTGTGCTGTTATCATTTCCACCATTTCCGTAACTACATTAATATTCGGATACTTAACGTATCCTGCTTCGTCAGCTTCAGGATTATGAGGGTCATAAACCAATCTTGGCGGACTATCATCTCTCACTGTTCTGGCTTTCAAAACATCATAATTTGGAGGATAAGTCCCCGGCTTAGCATTTGGTGCATGGTCGGGGGACGTACGATTAATCGCAATTTGATCCTCCAGCTCATCTTCAAACGGGCTTCCTTTTATCTCGCGAACCACAACCACTTCCCTTTGGTAAGTTCTGCCGTCAGTACTATTTGTTGTATTGACATTGGCAATGTTTTTTGCAACAGATGAGAGCCGCATCCGTTGAACACTCATACCTTGTCCGCTTATGTTAAACGTCGAAAAAATATTTTCTGCCATCTTCCCTGACTTTCCTTTAATTAACAATCCTTGTCAATTCAAAATTCGGAAATTTTATACAAATCCTGCATAAGTAATTATACTAAATTTTTATGCCTGACTGTTAGTTCCTGTAATTGCAGAGGTTAAACCCCTAAAAAACTTACCTACCATATTCGATGCAAACCTAAATCTAATCTGATTTTGAGCCAATTCTGCCATTTCCTTGTCGATATTTACGTGCGTTTCACCTGAAAAATATACTTGCGGACCCGGAACCTCTGCCTCATTCACTTCTCCAGTGGGTACATTTGGATCTTTTACTCCAACAGGAATATGGAAATTATCAGTGCTTGCACCTTTCAAAACCACACCTTGCTCATGAAAAAATTCCTCAAACTTTACCTTTTCCGGTCTATAATGCGGAGAATTTACATTTGCAATGTTCTTTGCAATTGTACGCTGTCTTAATGCATAAGCATCCAGGGCGCTGTTCATCAGCGGTACCCTTTTTTTAAACAAATGGTTTCTCATTAGCATAATTGCACCAAAATAGCCAATTTTACATCAAAAATTATATAAAACAATTAATATGCCAAATTGCGAAATTACTTTTCCACATTATTTCCAAAATTTATTATAAATTTAATGTTTGTTAATACTTTGTTAATATTAATTTGAAAATTGAAAATTTTTTCTTGTTTGTAGTGAAAAATATATGTAATTTGAATTGATGTTGATTTGCATTTTAAAAATAAATATGTGAAATAACTAACATTAACATTTACTTTGTTAATAAGCAATTGTATTTATAAATCTTTTATGAGATTATTATGACAAACAAAGGACAAATATTAAGATTACTCAACTACAAAAACTTACTTAAACATCTGCAAACTTTGGGTTTCAAAAAAGTTTTTTCAGATAATATATCTGATACACTTGAAATTTCATCATCACTTGTACGTAAGGATTTTGGCAATTTTGGAATCACAGGAAACAGAAAGGGTGGCTATGATATCGATTCAATTCTTGCCAAAATAGATGAAATTCTTGGTAAAGATGAAATTCAGAAAGTTATTGTAGTTGGTACGGGAAGAATCGGTCAAGCATTAATGAATTATCAGGGATTTATCAAAGAAGGTATCCAAATTGTTGCCGGATTCGATAATGATTTTTCAAAAGTAAGCGAAGGGGAAGATATTCCAATATTACATCTTGATAAATTGCCGGAATTTGTTAAAGAAAAGAACATCAAAATTGCAATAATGTGCGTTCCACAATTAGTTGCAAAACATACTTTGGATATGTTGGCTAATTCTGGTGTTGGTGGTGTTTTGAACTTTACTCCTATCAAATTCCAAAGTTCAAATGAGGTAACTGTAAATAATATTAACATCGTTCACGAATTAGAAAATCTTATTTATATTGTTAATAAACAAAAAACTACTTAATTTTGACATTAAATAATTTTTTGAGATTAACTATCTAAATGATTTTCAATATTTTATAAAAAAAGAGGCAGAAATTTTCCTGCCTCTTTTAGTTTTATGATTTGAATAATTAAATTTGCTTTACAGTTTGAGTGTCGCGAAACTGCAAATTATATAATTTTGCATAAACACCATTATGTTCCAAAAGTTGTTCGTGATTGCCAATTTCCCTAATTTCACCCTTGTGAATAACAATAATTTTGTCTGCTCTTTTGATTGTAGAAAGACGATGAGCAATGATAATTGAAGTACGGTTTGAAAGCAATTTTTGGAGAGATTCTTCAATTATTTGCTCAGTATCCGAATCGATGTTCGAAGTAGCTTCATCAAGAATCAGAATTTCAGGTTTTGAAATATAGGCTCGGCTGAACTGCAATAATTGTTTCTGACCGGCTGATAAGGTATTCCCTCTTTCCGTCAATTTATAATTAAATCCCTCTTCAATATTATTGATGAAAGTGCTGGCACCGATTGCTTCGGTGGTATTCAGCAAATCTTGATCGTTAATATTTTCATCATTCAAAGAAATATTTTCGCCAATTGACCTCGAAAACAGAAATACATCCTGCTGAACTAATGCATATAATTTTCTTAAAGATTCAGCATTTATTGTGCGAATATCTCTACCGTCAATCAATATCTCGCCCGATTGAAATTCGTAAAATCTACATAAAAGATTTATAATTGATGATTTTCCTGAGCCGGTTGCCCCAACAATTGCTACAGTTTCACCTTTTTTTACGTCAAAAGAAATGTTTTTGAGAACCCATTTTGAGTTATCATAACTAAATGAGACATTTTTGAATTCGATATCTTTTTCAAATTTTTGAATTAATTCTGCATTTGCGTTTTCATTAACAAAATCCTCAGTATCAAATAATTGAAAAATACGCTCTGCAGAAGCCATTGCAGCCTGCAAAGTGGTATATTTCTCACTTAAATCTCTAATTGGTCTAAAAAACATTTCAGCGTATTGCAAAAATGCAATCAAAATACCAACAGTTATTGCTCCGGATAGAATATTTCCTGCGGCATACCATAAAATTATGCCCATTGCAATTGCACTAATCATTTCAATTGCAGGGAAAAACATAGCATAGTAAAATACCGTTTTTATGTTTAATTCTCTTGTATTTAGATTAATTTCATCGAATTTTTTTAGTTGATTTTCCTCTTGATTGAATAATTTTACCGTACTGATACCAGTAATGAATTCGTTCATAAATGTATTCATACGGGCAACTTCTTTTCTCAAATCACTGAATAAAACCCGAACTTTTTTCCGGAAAACTGTTGTTACAACAAGAAGTAAGGGAACAACTATTATTGCAAGTAATGCAAGTTGCCAACTTGTATAAAACATAAATGCAACTATCCAAAATATCAATAAAACATCTGCCACCATCATTACAAGTCCTGATGAAAATAACTGATTTAGCGCCTCCACATCATTGGTAACTCTTGTTACGAGTTTTCCAACGGGGTTTTTATCATAAAAACTCATAGATAATTTTTGGATGTGTTCGAATAATTTTATGCGAATATCATTCAAAACGTTCTGCCCTACCCATTGCATAGTATAAGTCAATGCAAATCGCAATAATCCATTGAGCAATAGCAATGATGCCAATACAACAATCATCATCAACAAGCCCGGTTTATCACCAACAGAAACATAATCGTCTATTGCTATCTTTGTTAAAAAGGGTCTTAATGGTCCAAGTGCCGAAACAAGCAATGTAAGAATTGTTGCAATAAAAACGTATTTATAATATGGTTTAAGAAATTTGAGCAATCTTTTCAGTAGTTTTGCATCTATTTTATTGTATTCGTCTCCGAATGCATTTCCTCTCATATATTTCTATTAATTGGTATTAAAAATAACTTATAACGATTAATAATCGTTTTATTATATTAGAAGTTTGATGATAAAGTATTTTTTATAATTAAAATGCAAGCGCCTAAAGCCAAGTATTGCTTATTAAATCTTTCAGATGCTGTATTATAAGGATATTTCTTAATAATTCTCTTTTTAATTTTTTAAAATTAATAAATTCAATTCAAACAATTGTTGAAAATTATTTTTATTTCAACTTAAAAAATATGCCAAAACGTCATATTAATGACAGAACAAGTTGATTCTTTCATAAAAGAACAGTCAAAATGACAGTTGCTGCTGTCATTTTGACTTATTTCTTTATTTGGCACAATTATAGTATATTAATAATTGTGATTTTGTAACACTGAAGACTAAAAAACATTAAAAACAATCAAAATCATTAAGAATTATAAGATAACAAAAGTTTATATATTTTAGCGACAAGTAGCATTATTTCAATACTTTACTGTGATATTAACAAATACATAGATTGTATTTTATTTGCTATTTCAATAAGATTGTATAGTTCAAGTATTTAATTATACTTATTTTCAGTAATTTATATAAAATTTCTATTTAGCAATTTTTTAGTTTCATCACTTCGATGAAATGTATTATTTATTTATTTTTATTAAATTTGGAGGAATTTCAAATGGGAAACAAGCATCAAGTTCATAATTTATTCATCTTAGATGAAAGTGGTTCAATGGAATCGATTAAAAAATCAATAATTGATGGATTTAATGAAATTGTCCGGAAAATTAAAGATATCGAAATAGAATTTCCGGAGCAAGAGCATTTCTTTTCAATGATTTCATTTAATGGGAACGGGATAAAAATTTTACATTTAGCTGACCCTGTTTCACAAATTGCACAAATTAATTCAGAAAATTACTTACCTGACAATTTAACGCCTCTATTTGATGCAATTGGCTTTGGTGTAAAGAAATTGGAACAATTTTTAGAAAATCAACATAAGTATAACGTTTCTGTCAAGATTTTTACAGATGGAGAAGAAAATTCTTCAAAGGAATATAATGTAGAACAAATTAAAAATATAATTGAAGAAAAAAAGAATCAAGGATGGAACTTTGCTTATATTGGCACAGACCACGATATTGAAAAGATGGCAAAATCGATTGCAATTGAAAGAACTATCAATTTTGAAAAAACAGATGCCGGTATCCGACATTGTGGTGAAATGGTATCGAATTTTATCCATATTGAAAGTGAACAAATTCATGATTATGAAAATTCAATATAATTTTTCAAAAGCAAATTTTCAATAAAAAAGGGAAGCAAAATGCTTCCCTTTTTCAATTTCATTCAATCAGAAATTATTTTACAACATTGAGTTTTTGCATCAATCTTGCATTACCTGAT
>JANJUO010000391.1 GCA_024710535.1 bacterium | reverse complement strand
TCTCAGAAGTTGTTTAATTTCTTCTGCTGACATTTTGCTGACAGTTAATTTTTTTCTTGACATTTTTGTATCCTGTAATTTTTAAATTACAAATATACAAAAATTTTCTTATTGTGTATAATATTATTAGACTTAATATAAATATTTGTCAAATAACTTCATTCGCTTTTTGTCTTTTTTTGTTATATGAGGGTTTCTATATGATATTTCTTTTATATCTTCAATATCTTCTTTTTCAATAATTATTTCACTTCTATCATAACAAAAGCTGACAAGAAACTCAAAATGTTTTGTGCTAAATACATACTGTATAATTGAAATATTAATTTTTTCATCAATATTTTCAACTACAATACCTATTGATTTTAATTTTCCAATTTTTTGAATTTTCTTCATAAAATCTTTTAAATTTTTAGATTCCTTAAATTGTTCATCATTGTCTAAAACAATTGAAGTTGTATCAATTTCATGTATGATTTTAAAAAAATCACAATTATGATTTTTATCATGTTCGAACAATAGAAAAATTCCTCTTTGAATTGAAAGAGAATCAATTGTAAATGATATTAGTATTATCATAACAAATAATATTTTTTTCATTTTATTTCCCTATTCCATTTCCCCCAGCTTTTGCTGGCTGGGGGAAAGGTTCTGAAATTCTATCTTACTTTCATTAAGGATCTGGTACAATCATTAACGGAGATTTTTTTGGAATAATATATTGATAAATTTTAAATCTATCAATTTCATCAATTAAATCTTTGTATTTTCTAATGTTCACGTCAAGTTTTTTATTATGTTTCTTTCCCTTAAATACAATATCATTTTTATCAATAATAATATATTCTGGGTATAAACAAAAACTTAATGCAAAAATACTATCTTTATTTAAAATATATTGAAATTCAATTCCAACAATTTGATAACCGTTTGAACTATTTTTAATGATCAATCTTTCCTTAAAAAAACTGTAGTTTTGATTTGCTAATTGTTTGTAAAATTTAATTTTTGAATGATTTGTAAGCATCCATTCTTCAATTACATTAGCAAAAACTTTTGCTCTTGGTTCAACTATTTCCATTTCTAATAACTCACACCAATTTAGGTTTTCAGTTTGAATGATTTCTCTTTCTGTTGTTGCAAAAGTAGAAATATTGAATAGTAAAACAAATATTAAACTCTTTAATTTCATAGTTTTTCACCTTTTAAATATTATTTTAATACCTGGATATTTTGTTAAATTTCTTACTATTGTTCCATCTCCAAAACAATATATATTGTTCCTTAAAGCTTGAACACCTTCTTTTGTTGTAAGTTGCCACCTAAATGCTACTTTACCTGAAATTATATTATTCGATTCATCAGTTATTCTATAAAATAGGCCAAACGACATTTTATTATAGTGTAGAGGGTTTGAACTATTTTTGGGAATATTTGTCCATTTGTATAGCCCTAAACTCATATCACTAACATGAGCATTATCATCAGGAGAAAAATAGTCTGGTCCATCTGGATGTGTATGCGTAAACCCGAGAATCATTTCCGATTTTGACAATTCTCTTCCATAAGGATTTTTAGATGGATTCAGCCAAGTGCTCGCACTTTCACCAATAAAGTAATCTGCATATAAAGTATTGTCTTCTTTGTCATATCTCAAAAAATATCCTACTTCTTTATTTGGATTTCTACTTTGAAGTGAAGTTAAATCAGCATTTGCCTTTTCAATGAAAGCAGTATATTCTTTATCACTCCAACTTTTTGGATTTCCTAATACTTGTGTATGAGAAAATTCTGCTTTCCCACCATCGCTTTTTGACGGCATTCCACTCGAAACCCCATTATCAGCACTTCCACCACCTCCAGATTTGGGATTATTTAAAGATAATTCATAAGCAGATGAATTAAAAACCCCATCTTCAAAAAATCCAATAAGTTCATTTGCAGCATCCCATCCCAAACGCATATATAACTCACCCCAAACATAATGATTCGCTGAAAATCCTACTGAATTTCTTTCTTGAATCCCTTCTTGATAATTACTTTCCATTACTTCAAACAAAATGGTATCATACTCAAAATAAAGCAACCTCTCTTCTCCCTTCTCTTTCTCCGGTGCAAGTCCGCTTGGGTCGAGCCACACAAGTGGAGAATTGTAACTGTAGTGGTAGGGCGTATGCCTTGCGAATGCTTCAAAGAGTGGGTCGGGCTGAAGAAAGCGACCTATATCTTGGCAGTAAGTTCTTGCTCCCATTGAGATGTAACCGTTTTCGGCATCTTTTGTTTCTATATTTCTGTTGTTTATTTTGAAAGCATTTCTCCTTTTTAAAGTAAAAATCAATTGCAAATATATGTTTTTCTGGTGGAATAATGAAAAAAGCAACTGGTTTGACCTTTCCAGAAATCTTTTTTGATCAACTTGCTTACTTTCCAAAGCAAAACAGTGCGTTTCCAAAGCAAAACAGTACGTTTCCAAGGCAAAACAGTTCGTTTCCAAAGCAAAACAGTTCATTTCCAAGGCAAAACAGTTCGTTTCCAAAGCAAAACAGTGCGTTTCTAAGTTAAAACAGTGCGTTTCTAAAGTAAAACATTGCGTTTCTAAAGTAAACTTAAAGACTTTCCCATTCTCTCATTCCATTTCCCCCAGCATTTCGGGCTGAGTAGTATCATCCTACTATCTTAATGTATCGCGTCTTTTGTTTGATGGCAAAGGTGGCAAAATCGGCGTATTGGATTGTGCCCTTTCATTCTGTTGAGTATTGTTTCCGGGATTTGGATTTGATTCTTGAAGTTCCGGCTCCAATTCCAATTGCTTTGGTGTATAATTAAATTTTGGACGTGGAGTAGAATCCTCATTAATAGTATCACGATTGAAGACAAATTTTCTTTGTTTGTATGGTAAAGTATAATCATTATAGATCTTATTCATCAACTTACCAAAAATTGGTGCGGCGGCTTTTCCGCCATAACCTTCAGCATCCAAATTATCAAATGTGATTCGTTTATCATCAAATCCAACCCAAACACCGCAAACAAGTTGCGGAGTATAGCCAATAAACCAAGCATCTGCCGCTGAATTTGTTGTTCCGGTTTTGCCAGCGGCATCTATACCTGGCAGATTCTGTCTCACACCACGCCACGCAGTTCCACCATCAACCACTCCTTGAAGCATAATTGTCATTTGTGTAGCAATGTCTGCAGTCATAGCAGGAGTATAATTATAAGATCGCCTTTTCTCTTTGATCAAATTACCTTGTGGATCTTCGATTCTTGTGAAATAATATGGATTTATATGAATCCCATTATGTGCAAATGTGCCATAAGCAGAGGTGATTTCAAGAGGTGAAACATCCCCACCGGCACCGAGCGAAATTGCAGGAACGGCAGAAAGTTGAGATGTAATTCCCATTTTTCTGGCTTTTGCAATTACCTCAGTTGGAGTAGTAATACTTGTTACCAATCTTGCGGCAACAGTATTAATAGACATTTTTAGTGCATGAGAAAGGGAAGACTGCTGACCCGGTGAGCAATCCCCAGAGCCGCTTGGAGACCACACTTCACCTGTTGGCAATGAGTAACTAAATGGACCACATTCCACCATCGTTGATGGATTATAACCATTTTCGAGGGCGCAGGTATAAATAAAAGGTTTGAAAGCACTGCCCGGCTGTCTTTTGATTTGAGTAGCATGATTTAATGAATATTTTGCATCTGGATGCTCTGCCATAAACTTTGGAGATGAGCCAACCATCGCAATTATTGCACCAGTTGCCGGCTCAATCACAACAAGCCCAACCTGGATTGTTAATGCCGCATTTTTAACAGAATCCACGAATTGCTTATTTTTCTTTAATAAATTAGAAATTTCAATTCTTCTGATTTTATCAGCCGCCCGATATTGTGGATGCTCAGAAATTGCCTTATTCAATACTTGATTCAATACTTCTGTTTTTCTATTCCAATTCCATGCTTTTTCGATTGATTGTTGATATGCACTCAAGTGCTCAGCAACAGCTTCGTTTGCATATTTTTGTACAGTAGAATTCAAAGTTGTATGAATTATCAATCCATCTTTATATAAATCCAATCCTTCCAAATCACTGCTTTTGCCCAAATCTTGTCTGATCATCTCAACAAAATGCGGAGCAAGCTCATTGCCCCAAGTTCTTCTGACTTTTTTCTGTTTTTTATCAGATTTGAAAACAACAATTGGCTCCATTGCCGCTTTTGTATGCTGAGAAGCGTTGATATATTCTTGCTCAAGCATCAAATCAAGCACAAGATTTCTACGATTGAATGCTTTGTTGTATTTCGTAACTGGATTATAATTGCTTGGAGCTTTAAGCATCGCAACAAGCAATGCACACTCGGCAGTAGTTAATTCATTTGGATTCTTATCGAAATACATTTGCGAAGCCACCTGAATTCCATAAGCACTTCTGCCGTAATTCACAGTATTTGTATAAAGTTCGATAATTTCTTTTTTTGTATAAGTTTTTTCGATTTGCATAGCAACAATTGATTCCCGAATCTTTCTTTCCATTGAATTTTCTCTGAATTGAAAAAGATTTCTTGCCAATTGCATTGTGATTGTTGATGCACCTTCTCTATCACCCATAAAAATATTTTTTATTGCCGCATTGAATACACGACCAACATGAACGCCCCAATGATCCCAAAATCTTTTATCTTCGGTTGCCACCAAGGCATTCACAAAATCTTTTGGAATTGAATCATACGGCAAACTAACTCTCTTTTCATAATATAAATGGTCGAGCAGTTTTCCATCTGAACTATAAACTTGTGAGGCAAGTAATTGTGGAGGATTTTCGAGTTGCTCCAGCGATGGCATTCCATAACTGGTTATCCAATTCACATAAAACATCACACCTGCACCTGCAAGCAATGAAAATATAACTAAAAAAAGAAAATATTTAACTGGTTTCATAATTTATTTGAATTCATTTTAATTTTAAAATATACAGTCTAATTTCAGAGCTTCTTCAAGCAAAAGCAGATACATTTCCCTCGGAATATCCACAGCACCCAACTGGCGAGTAAATGGATTCATATATTGTGAATCAAGCAAAATAAATCCCTTGCTAATAAGATGCGGAACAAGTAGATAGAATGCCATTTTTGCCGCATCGCTAACAGTATTAAACATTGATTCACCAAAAAAAGCACCGCCAATAGCAACTCCATAAAGACCGCCAACAAGTTGCCCATCCTGCCAAGTTTCGATTGAGTGAGCATATCCCAAATAATGAAGCATATTATATACATCAATTATATCATCACTTATCCAAGTGGAAGTACGATTTGCACAGTTACGAATAACCATGTCGAATTGTTTATTGATTGTAAAATGAAAAATACCTTTTTTGAATTTCTTTCGAATATCTTTTGGAACTGTGATTTGAGCAAGCGGAAAAATTGCACGCGGATCTGGGGAATGCCAATATATTTCACCAACACGCGACTCAGCCATAGGGAAATATCCTTCCCTATATGCTCTTAAAACAATATGATGATTAATAACATCGTTCATTTACTTATTTCAAATGTTGCATTGGAAAATTGTAAAATTACTTGAAATTTTCTTAAAAAACAATTTTAACAGAAAAATTGGTATTTATTTTTTACCTTGCTTCACTTCCATATACAATTCAGTAAGTAAATTCAATGCCTGAATTGGAGTTATATTCTCTATTTTCAATTTTTCAATTTTTTCTCTAATTGAATCGTCACGAATTTCAAAAATTGCAAGTTGGTCTTCGTTTTTCTGCTTTTTTGTTTTGATTGATTTTATGTTTACTTTTGATTTTTTTTCATTGGAAGAATCATCTGTATCTTCCAAAGTTTGCATGATTTCATCTGCTCGTTCAATCACATAATAAGGCAATCCCGCCATTTTTGCAACGTGCACACCAAAAGAAAAATCGCTTGCTCCGGGCACAACTTTATGTGAAAAAATTATACTGCTACCGGTTTCGATAACTTCTACTTTGTAATTTTTGATTCTGTTATATCTTTCAGTAAGTTCGTTCAATTCGTGATAATGAGTAGCAAATAGTGTTTTTGCACCAATATTATTATGAATATATTCAGCAATCGACCAAGCAATAGAAATTCCGTCAAAAGTGGCAGTTCCTCTGCCAACTTCATCAAGCAGAATCAAACTTTTTGCAGTTGCATTATTCATAATGTTTGCGGCTTCTTGCATCTCAACCAAAAATGTTGATTCTCCGGCTGTGATATTATCCGAAGCGCCAACTCTTGTGAAAATTCTATCTACAACACCAAATTTTGCAGATTTTGCAGGAACAAAACAACCAATCTGTCCAAGCAATATCATCAATGCCGTTTGCCTTAAGTAGCAAGATTTACCAGACATATTCGGACCAGTAATGATATGAATTTGCTCATTATTGCAATCCATAATTGTTGAGTTCGGAGTGAATGAAGTACCTAATGGAAGTAACTTTTCAACAACTGGATGGCGTCCTTCAACAATTTCCAAAACATCGCTATCATCAATTTCTGGCATAACATAACTATATTCAATTGAAGCACTTGCATAACTTTGCAAACAATCTGCCGTTGCTATCAAGTTTGCAATATTTTGGATTTCACTTGTATGTTCTATTATTTTACTTTTTAATTCATTAAATAGATTGCTTTCAAGTTCGAGAATTTTTTCTTCAGCACCAAATATTTTGGCTTCCATTTTTTTGATTTCAGGAGTTGTGTATCGTTCTGCATTTGTTAAAGTTTGCTTTCTCTCATAAGTTGCAGGTACTTTTGCAGTTTGTCCTTTTGAAACCTCGATATAATAACCAAAAACGGATGTAAAGCCCACTTTCAAAGTGCTAATTCCACTTTTCTGCCGTTCTTCTTCTTGGTAAGTGGTTATCCAATTTTTGCCTGAGTATTTTGCCTCAACATAATCATCGAGTTCAGCATTAAATCCGGGCTGGAAAACATTGCCCGAACCAAGATTAACCGATGGTTCATCAACGAGTGTATTTTCAAGAAATTCAACTAATGATTTCAATTCCTGTAGATTTTCGCCAATTTTATTTAAATAATCAGAATTATAATCTTTAAGAATAATTTTAATTTTGGGAATAATTTTCAAACTGTTTTTCAAAGCAACACAATCGCGTGGATTTGCTCTGCCAGAACAAATTTTCGAAATAAGTCGTTCTATATCTCCAATTTGAGATAATAAATTTCTAAATTCTTCCCGTTTTTCATTATCATCAAAAATAGATTTAACTGCAAAAAGCCGTTGATGAATTGCCGCCAAATTTTTCAATGGCAATGAAATCCATTTTTTGAATAATCTACCACCTGAAGCAGTGCAGGTTTTATCCAAAATTGAAATTAAGGTACCATTTTGATTATCATTCATTGAGTATAAAATTTCCAAATTTCTTCTTGTTGCATAATCCAAAGTCATAAATTCGGAAATATCATAAATGCTTATGCTTTTGATTTGCTCCAATCTTCCTTTTTGAGTATCGCTGATATAGTTTATCAATGCGCCACTTGCAATTGTTGAAAGCGGCTTATCTTCAATTCCAAATCCCTTAAGATTGTGAGTTTTGAAATGCTTTAATAAATGCTCGCGAGTGAAAGATAAATCAAAAATCCATTCTTCAAGTTTGGTAATTGCAGGTTTGTAATTTAATTTATTTAATAAATCATTAATTTCATTTTTTTGATTTTTTGAAATAATAATTTCAGCAGGAACCAATGTATTAAGCGTATCAATTAGATTTTTTGCTGGTAATTCGGTAGTTAGAAATTCACCGGTAGAAATATCGCAAGCAGATAAACCGGCATTAACAAAGCCGTTTTTTTCAGTTTTCAAAAAGATTACAGCAACATAATTATTGCTTTTTGTATCGAGTAATTTATCATAGAGAGCAACTCCGGGAGTTACAACCTCAACAACTCCACGCTTTACAATGCCACGAGCCGCTTTGGGATCTTCCAACTGCTCGCAAACTGCAACACGATAGCCACCACGAACTAATTTTGGCAAATAAGCATCAAGTTGATGGTGCGGAAATCCCGCAAGTGGCATATCTCCACCACCATTATTCCGCTTTGTTAATGTAATCCCGCAAACTTTTGCTGTAATAATTGCATCATCGCCAAATGTCTCGAAAAAATCTCCAAGTCTATACAAGAGAACAGTTTCGGGATATTTTTCTTTGATTTGATTATATTGCCGCATTAACGGAGTTTGGCTTTCTTTCATACTATTCCTTATCTTTTTTGGGGATTGCAATTCCACGCATTCTGCCTTGAACCCAACTTGCTCTTTTTTGAATATATGGAGTTGGTTTTCCGGCAGTCCAGCGAATTGGATTTGGCAAAACTGCCGCAAGTAATGCCGCCTCTCTTGAAGTGAGATCTTTAGCCGATTTTCCAAAGTGCTTTTGAGCCGCCGCTTCTGCTCCATACAGACCTTCGCCCCATTCAACGATATTCACATACACCTCAAGAATTCGTTTCTTTCCCCAAACAGCTTCAATCAAATAAGTGTAATAAACCTCAATTCCTTTGCGAATATAGTTGCGCCAGTGCGGAAGAAAAGCATTTTTTGCAGTTTGCATTGTGATTGTGCTTGCTCCGCGTTTCTTTTTACCTTTTTGCCGTTCATTGTAACGTTTTGCGGCATCGACTGCTTTCCAGTCTATTCCATTGTGTCGCATAAATCTACCGTCTTCAGCGGCAATCACAGCCCTAAATAAATGTGGTGAAACCTCTTCGTAACTTACCCAATCTTTGTCGATTCCAACAAATTTCCCATCAAAAATTCCACCGGCAGTTCTCAAAAGCATGTGCGGAGTTACCGGTACCGGAATAAAACTATATAAAGCCACCAATACCACCGAGCCGGCGAAAAAAATTACAATTGACCATAGAACAATTTTAAAAATCTTTTTTAACATTTCAAATAATATTTAATATTCAATAATTTATGATAGACGTTATTATTAATTTGAAATTTTAGGGGAAAGTATTGGATTTATAAAGCAAATACAAGTTGAAAAACCACAAACAGCATAACACAAACTGAAATTTATCAATCTAAAATTCTGCTTTTATAAAAATACAATTACGTTTCTAATTATTCAGCGAAAAATAAAATGTAGTTCCTTCGTTCTCTTGACTTTCTATCCAAATTTCTCCATTATGAAATTTGATAAAATCCTTGCAAAGAATGAGTCCTAATCCTGTGCTTGGCTCTCCAGATGTTCCTTTTCTTGAAGTATTTATATCGTATTTGAAAATATTTTTACGAATATGCTCGGGCATTCCAATACCTTCATCTTTTACATAAAATGCGTATTTATGATTAAATTGATTCGTTTGTAGCATTCCAATTTCGATTGATTTTGAATTTTGGGAAAATTTTATTGCATTGGAAAGCAAATTTCTGAATACAGTCGAAATCATATTTGCATCGCATAACACATTAAGGTCTGTGGGCAATTTATTTATAACGGATAAATCTTTCAAGCTCAAAGGTTCTTTAAGTAAATCTATTGTATTTCGAGCAAGAAATGTAATGCTTGTTTCCACAGGGTGAAATTCAACCAAATTTTGCTGCATTTTTGACCATTCAAGTAAATTGGTAAGCAGGTCAAGAATATTTTCGGAGGATTTATAAAGTGTTTTTGAAATTTTTTCAATTTCATTTGTTGTGAACGAAGTCAAATTTTCATTCATTAGCTTTGTTACACCAATAAATC
>JANJUO010000389.1 GCA_024710535.1 bacterium | reverse complement strand
CAGCAAAATCTTATGTGTTTTCACCAAGCCACATCAATAATAATTTTTATATTTTTGCAGCTATATCCAATAATGATTTGACTTTTTTCACAGAGGAGCATAAATTATTTATTGAAAAACTGTCATTTTTGGCTTCTACTTTCATCAATATCAATTTAGTTAACAAGGAAAATCAAAATCTTAAATCGAAAATAAGTGAATTAGAAGCAAAAATGAGTAGTATCGAAAAATTTGGTATTTTGGGTGATATTACTAATTCTATTGTTAAAGAATTCCAAATTCCAATGCAAATAATTAATGCAAATATTGAACTCATAAATAGTGGCATCGGTGATTCCAATAGAAGATTGCAAATTATCAATGAACAGTTTATTATGTTGCACGATATTTATAAAAGATTGAATTCTTTTGTTTTTACCGATTCTGAATTTAATAATTTTGAAAATATTGATTTGGTTGATTTTGTTAAAGGTATAATTTCTATTTCTTCCAACAAATTACAAAGAGATGGCATAAAAATTGTTTTTGAAACAGAGTTGAGTAAATCTGTTTTTATTGGATTGAAAAATCAAATGGAGCAGGTTTTTATAAGTTTGATTGATAATGCAAAGGCTACAATGCCTGAGGGTGGAATAATCAAAATTGGAATTTTTGAAAATCATAAAAATAAAGTAACAGTAATTATTTCAGATACAGGTGTGGGGTTTACTGAAAATGAGGTAAAAGAATTTTTCAATATAAGTTATTTGAAATCAAACAAAGATTTTATTGGTTTATATTATATTCAAAATATTATTAAAGAACATAAAGGTAAAATAATCGTAAGTTCTGAGGTAGGCAAAGGAACTACTTATAAAATATTATTGCCAACTTTACAAAATAGCAGGTAATTATGTCGAAAAGATTGATAAATAGAAATACAAAGTTGGTTGCAAATAATATTGCAATTTTTATATCGTTTTTCTTTTTGTCAATTAATTACATAATGGCGCAAAATACGATTAATAAAATCGAAGTTAATCCATTGAATAGATTAATGATTAATTTTTCTAATTATCCAATTTATTACCAAACAGAATTATCAAATGATAAAAAAAGATTAACCGTAATAATCGAAAATTGTACCATTGCAGAAAATCTAAAAACACTAAAATCTACAGGTATTATCACTGATGTTTATTTAAAAAGGGAAGCGAATAACTCCAAAATTGAAATTTTTCTTTCGGAAAAAAGGGGCTATACCGCTGTTGCTTTGCCATATTCAAAGTCAATAATTATTGAAGTATTCAGTTGGGATAAACTGTCGCCAGACGAAGATTTGTATCGGACAGGATTGCTTTCTTTTGAAGAAAAAATTCTTACATCTGCAAAAAATGATCTTACAAATTCCGCAATTCAAGGAAATTTAGTATCTCCATCTTTTCTCGGATTGGTTTTACTCAAAATGGGGAAGCCAAATTCAGCAAAAGAGAACTTGCTTTTTGCTGAAAAAACTAAATCGGATATACCGGATATTTATGCGGCACTTGCACAGATTTTTCTAATGAAAAATGATAAAGTTTGGTTTGATTACTATAATCAAAAATTCATAGATGCCACCGGTTTGCCAAATTTTACTCCAATTGAAATTGCTGAAATAATTGAGAAAGATAGTTTAATTACAGAGCCAATCGACCATTTGAAAAATTTACCTGAAGAAATAAAGCCGGATTCGCTTGCCAAAGATACCACTCTTAATAAAGATGAACTAAATTCAAAATTCAAGAACATAATTGGTGATTCCACAAATGTAGCAGAAAACAATGGAATTAATGGATTTATGCCTTGGTGGCTTGGATATGTGGTTGTATTTTTTGCGGTCATAATGTTATTGGTGGTGTATTTTTATTTGAAGTGGAGAAATCAACGTCTTGCTATGCTTGAAACTATCAAGCAGGAAAATGTGAAAGCAAATATAAAAGCTTCAAATCCGGCAACTGCAAAGCCCAAAGCAAATCGATTTGCAGAAGCATACAAAAATCAGGAGAAATTTAGTTCGGAAAAACCAAGTATTCCAAGTAAACCAAGTTTACAAAAGCAAACTATCGCTGAATCCGACGATGTTGTGGAATATGAAAGAGATATTAAAACAAAGCCAAAAATAGATCGCAAAACCAAGAAAGAAGTTGAAAATTTTCTTTCAACAATTAAAGAAAAATTTCCAACAAAATCTTTGTCTGAAAAAATTAAGTCAGACCTTGACAAAAAAGCACCGCCTGTTTCTGCAAGAGTGGAATTAGCAATGCATTTAGCGGAAGAACAGCAAAAAATCCGTGCCAAAACGCTAACCTCATTGGATGGAAAAGAAATTCCTAAAGATGATTCGGGATTAACAAAAATTGCAAGACAACTTGGAGTAGAGAAGGGTAGTTTGGAAACAAGAAAAAATCTTGAGAAAATAAAATCTGATCTTAATAGTTTAAAGAAACTTGGAGATAAATTTTCTTTAAATAAAAATGATAATGAAAAATGAAAGCAAAATTAGCATATATTACAGTCGCGATATTAATATTAGTAACGAATCTAAGCTATTCAAATTCTTTAAAATTAGACAATTCATTCAGTAATTCATATTTCAATTTAAATGGCATAATTATTGATTATAACAAGACTGATAAAATGTTCTCTGAAAAAATGATTGTTGCAAACGACTCTTTGAGTAATAAAATTGAGTCAGTTTGGAATAGAGGTAATCAGTATTATGTTAAAATCAAATTAGCTGATTATGAGCAAGAAATCAGACTGAGCGTGTATAATATGCTTGGAAAAGAAGTTTTACTCATTCATAATGGCAGACCTCTACCCAAAAGCAGCGATTATTATTTTGATTCTTCCACTTTACCAAATGGAATTTATATTTGCATTTTGGAGGGAAGAAACATCAGAGATGCTGAAAAATTTGTTGTATCGAGGTGATTATGTTGAATATTGACCAAAAATTTTTCAAGATTGTTTCAAATAATCTTAAATTAGGGCATTTATTTAATTTGAAATATCAATTTATTTTATTTTTTTTAGTTGTATTTGCATTTGATTTGCAATCTCAGCAGTCAGGTGGTGGATATGCAGAATCTTTTTTATTCAGAAATGTTGGTGCAAAAGCATCTGCGATGGCTGGAGCTTATACTGCGATAGTTAACGAACCTAATGCAATATTTTATAATCCCGGTGGAATTGGATTTCTATCAGAAGATAAATCTGAATTGGTTAGCAGTGTTTCTTTGTTAGGATTAGGAAGAACTCATCAATCAATTGCATGGGCTCAAAATGTTTATGAGGATTTTGGGGTTGCTCTTGGTATTAATTCTATGTCATCAGGCTCATTTCAAGCGAGAGACATTAAAGGAAGACCATTGGGTGAAATTTCCGAAAATCAAATTGCATTTTATGGTGCAGCTTCCTATAAAATTGATTTTATGAGTATGGGAGCCACTCTTAAATACTTTTCGAATGCACTTTCCGGAACTCCTACTCACTCTAATGGATTTGCTCTTGATGTTGGAACAAGAATCGATATTATGGGTATGATGTCTTTTGGTTTGGCTGTTCAGAATGTTTCTGGTATGTTATTTTGGAATAATGTTGGTAAAGATAGAGAAGACATACCGTATCAAGTTCGTACAGGTATTGCTATGGAATTTCCTATAAATGAAGTATCTTATGAAACAAGATCGAGTGTAACGGGCGAAATGGAAGAGGTAAACGAGCCTCCAACAAGATATATTCTAATTGGAATTGATGCTATCCTTACGCAATTTCAGCGTTCTCCTGACTTTGTTATTGGCGTTGAAGCGGCGGCTCATGAAATGATTGTTTTCAGAGGTGGAATCTCAATTTATGGCGATTACTTAGGAGAGCCACAACTTTTCCCGATGAATTATTGGGGTGGTGGAGTTTCTATCAGACCCGAAATAAGTGAATTGCCTTTCAACTTGCAAATGGATTATACAATTTCGCAAAATCATTTGTCAGAAAATAGAATTTCACATCATATTTCTTTGATTTTTGGTTTCTAAAAAATATTTCTCAAATAAAAAAATATCCGCATAATTCGTATATAACATAGGTGAATTTTATTCGTCTGAATAAAATTGAATGTATAACTGAAAATGTGATTCTAATGTCAAAAATATTGATTCTTAAAATAATTATCATACTGTCAACAACTATTTCTGCATTTTCTCAATGGGGTATCTTAAAAAGTGATGCCGACAGTTTGGTGAGAAAAGGTAGTTATCATATTTATAATATTGAATTCGATTCAGCGCAAGTTTGTTTCGAAAGCGTAATCAAAATGTATCCAGCTCATCCATCTGGATATTTTTTATCTGCAATGGTTGATTGGTGGAAAATTACATTATGGCGAGAATTTTCGGTTTATGACAAAGGATTTTTGAAAAAAATTGAAAAAGTTATAAATGTTTGCGATGATATACTTGATACAAATGAAATGGATTTGAATGCACTTTTTTTCAAAGCCGGTGCGCTTGGCTATCGAGCAAGATTCTATGCGCAAAAAGAAGAATGGTTCCAGTCTGTTAACGATGGATCTACTGCGTTTGATTTGATGATAAAATGCTATAAATCTGCACCAAGTAATTATGATATAATGCTTGGAACAGGTATTTATAATTATTTTGCAGAAGTTCTACCTCAGAAATACCCAATTATTGAGCCATTTATGTATTTGTTCCCAAAAGGTGACAAAAAAATTGGTATGCTTCAATTAATTGCCGCGTCACAAAGAGCAAGATATGCATCGGTGGAAGCAAAAGTTGTTTTGCTACAGGTTTATTACGGTTTCGAAAATGATGT
>JANJUO010000370.1 GCA_024710535.1 bacterium | reverse complement strand
TCATTATTCGAAGATAATGCTGAATTTGGTTTAGGATATCGTTTGGCAATTGATCAACAAATGGAAATTGCACAAATATTATTAGAAAAAATTGCAAATGAAGTTGGTGATGAACTTGCTGAAACAATTTTGAATTCAAATCAAAAAGATGAAGCAGAAATTTTCTCACAAAGAGAAAGAGTTGAAATTCTTAAAGCAAAATGTCTTGAATTAAACACACAAGATTCGATTCGTCTTTATGATGTTGCCGATTACTTGGTTAAGAAGAGCGTTTGGATTATCGGTGGTGACGGCTGGGCTTATGATATTGGATATGGTGGATTGGATCACGTTCTTGCTTCAGGCAAAAATGTAAATGTATTGGTTCTTGATACAGAAGTTTATTCAAATACTGGTGGTCAGACTTCAAAAGCAACTCCATTAAGTGCTGTTGCAAAATTTGCAGCAGGCGGCAAGCCAACCAAGAAGAAAGATTTGGGTATGATGGCGATGGCTTATGGTACTGTTTATGTTGGCGTGGTTGCAATGGGTGCAAAAGATGAGCATACATTAAAAACATTCCTTGAAGCAGAAGCTTATGACGGTCCATCAATAATTATTGCATACAGCCATTGTATTGCTCATGGAATTGATATGAGCAGACCATTACAACAACAGAAACTTGCTATCGACTCAGGTCAATGGGTATTATATCGTTACAACCCTGAATTGATTGCAAAAGGCAAAAATCCATTAACTTTGGATTCTCGCAAACCAAAAATTCCGGTAAAAGACTTCTTGTCAACAGAAGGCAGATTCCAAATGCTTATGAAGAGCAATCCAGCTGCTGCAAAAGCATTCTTCGATCAGGCACAAGTTGATGTAGAGGAAAGATATGCAAACTTTGAATTTATGGCTACAAAAACAAATGTGAAAGAAGCAGTTAATGCCACAGAAAGCACTAATGCTTAATAATTTTCCTGCCCCTTGTAATCAAAATTGGCAAGGGGCTGATTTTTTTGAAATAATTATTAAAAATAATATAAAGTCCGGAGAGAATTTATGGATTTGACAACAAAATATCTTGGCTTAGATTTGAAATCTCCGTTGGTTGTTGCGGCAAGTCCCTTGTCGAAAACATTAGACGGTATAAAGAAAATGGAAGATTTCGGCGCTTCTGCATTTGTGATGTATTCGCTATTTGAAGAGCAAATCGAAATGGAAGAAAAAGAACTGTTTAGCCACTCAATGACTGGCACAGACAGTTTTGCAGAATTTTCCAGCTTTTTCCCTGCTATTGAAGAATTCAACTTAGGTCCAAATGAATATCTTGAACATATTCGCAAAGCAAAAGATTCTGTTAAAATACCTGTGATTGCAAGTTTGAATTGCAGACATAACGGTAGATGGACAGAATTTGCAAAACAAATGCAACAAGCTGGTGCAGATGCTCTTGAATTAAACATATATAATATCCCAACTGATTTTGAACTTTCAGGCGATGAGTTAGAAAAAAAATATATTGAAATTTTGACTTCAATCAAAAAAGAAATTTCAATTCCTGTTGCTTTGAAAATAAGCCCATTCTTTACTAATCTTGCAAGCTCTGCAAAGAAATTTACAGAAGCAGGTGCTGATGGTTTGGTTCTTTTCAATAGATTTTATCAACCAGATATTAATCTTGACAGATTAGAAGTTGAGCCACACATAGTATTGAGCAATCCTACTGATTTAAGATTACCAATGAGATGGATTGCAATTCTAAAAGGTAGAATAAATGCTTATTTGGCTGCAACAAGCGGCATTCATTATGGCGAAGATGCAATTAAAATGCTTCTTGTTGGTGCAGACGTTACTATGCTATGCTCAACATTACTCCGCTATGGAATCGACTATATCAAAGGTATAGAAGATGAAATAGTTGCTTGGATGACCGAAAATGAATATGAATCTGTTAATCAATTAAAAGGTAGTTTAAGCCAAATCAATAGCCCTGATCCAGCGGCTTTTGAACGCGCACAATATATGAAAGCATTAAATTCATATACTGTTACTTTCTAATTTTTTATTAGAAAAATTTTTCTGAGCCCTGTTTTTCTTAAAGCAGGGCTTTTTTTATAAAACTAACTTATACTTTATTTCGTTTATATTTTTTTATGATTTTGAGAATACTATGGCATTAACTCCTTCTAATTTAGATTTGAAATTGGGCACTACTGCTCCGGAATTTGAATTATTTGAACCATTAACGGGTTTGAAAAAATCACTTAACGAATTAAAATCCGATATCGGAACCGTTGTTATGTTTATTTGTAATCATTGCCCTTATGTTGTTCATATTGCATCTGGTATTTCTGATTTTGCAAAAGATTATATTCCAAAAGGAATTTCGGTAATCGCCATAAATTCAAATGATTACATTAAGTATCCGCAAGATTCTCCCGAAAAAATGATTGATGAAATAAAGAAAAACGGCTATATTTTCCCATATCTGCTTGATCAAGATCAGGTTGTTGCAAAGCAATATTCTGCGGCTTGCACACCCGATATTTATCTTTTTAATAGGAATATGGAGCTTGTTTATCACGGTCAATTCGATGGAAGTCGTCCCGGAAATTCAATTGAAGTAACAGGTGTGGATTTACGAAATGCTGTGGATGCTATGCTTCAAAATTTGCAAATTACCCAAAGGCAAATTCCATCGATTGGATGCAATATTAAATGGAAGTAATTTATCAAAATTTGAAAAAGAGATTTAAATTACAATAATTTAGGTTTTATTTCTTTTCTATATGTAACTTATGGTTACATTTATGTGTATTTAGAATGTTGATAATTTTGCAAGGGAACAAATATGTTTAGATTAATTTATTTAGCGATTATTTCAATGTTGATGATTTCATGCTCGATGGAGGAAAAAGTCGTTAACGTTGTCGAAGATGATTGGAAAGCGATTATTTCAATTGCAGGCAGTAATCCAACTTTGCAGGTTAGATCGATGCCTGATAATAAAATTGTTATTAATGATATTTTTAAAGAAAAATTAAATACAACATTGAGCCATCCTGTTGCAAGAATCCGAGAATATAGAAATAATCTTTATTTATTTGTGCCTGAAGAATATAAATTATATATAATTAAGAAAATTGATTTCTCAAAAATTGCTGTTCTGGATTTCTCTACTGAAAAAATCAAGCCGATAGATGCAACATTTCCAAATGCTACAGACGCATATATTTCTTTTGAAAATTCTACATTTGTTACATTGCTTGATATTACTAATTTTGTAATTGCAAAAAATGTTCAAACAGAACAAAATCCAAGTGGAATTGCCTGCTCGGGTAATCAAATTTTTGTTGCTAACCAACTTAGTTCAACTGTTTCAATAATTGATTCACGCACCAAAAATCAAGAAGCATTAATCAATGTTCCATCCAATCCAGCTTTTGTTAGCATTGTTCCTAATGGCTTTGAGGCAGTTGTTGTTTCGATAGGAAGTGGAAAAGTTGATGGTGCAACCGATAAAACCAATGCAATTGCTACATATATCGACGTAAAGAAAAGAGAAATACTTGCTCAAGTTGAAATTGGGATAAATGCAATAAAGGCAACTGAACAAGTTCCTGTAGGATTTGTATCTACTCCGTATAATTGGGGATTTATTGCAACGAAATCGAATCTCTTCCGTCTTGATTACAAAGTTCGCGATAAAATTAGTTCTGTTTCTTCGAAAGAGTTCAAATATATTACTTATTCAGGCGAGATTGATATGCTTCTTCTTTTAAGAATGTACAATAATAAAACCGAACTCGTTATTGCAAGTCCTAAAACTGGAGTACAAAATAAAATTTATGATTTGGGAGTTGATGCAATTTGTATTCACAGTATTTAATTATTTACCGTGATACATTCTCTCCAAATTTCTTGTTTCTTCATTTGCTTTTGAGATTTCACCATTGGCGATGTGATTAAGTATAATAATTGCACTTTTGATTGGATTGGCAATTTTATTTGTCATAAAAATACCTGTTAGGGTAATTCCCATTAATGATATGAACAAAGCAATACCAAGAATCAAATATATTTTATTGAAACTGCTATAAATTATCGTAGAAGATTCTTCTAATTCTTCCAAATTCGTACCTGCTCCAATCACCCAATCAAACTGCTCAAAATATGTGATAGAAACGATTTTCATCTTGGCAACAGAATCACCTTTGTTTTTCCAAGGATATAAAATTTGTGAGATTTTTCCGGGAGTATTTTTTGTTGCTTGATTTATAATTTTTTGAATAACCAAGTCGCCATTATCATCTTTTGCATTCCATACATTTTCACCATCTCGCTCGCCGCCTTTTGATATGATATAATGACCTTTTCGGGCACCTTTTGCACCAAGAACATACATATAGCCGGTTTTCCCAACAATTGTACTTAAAATAGATTCCCTTAGTTTATCTGTAAGATTCAGTGATACTCCTGTGTAGAGCATACCTATTATTTGCCCTTTATTATCTTTTATTGGTTCATAAACTGACTGATAATAATCATTTACAACA
>JANJUO010000354.1 GCA_024710535.1 bacterium | reverse complement strand
ATTGATGTAAATTATCTCATAGAAAGTGTTTATCTAATTAGAATTGAAGAAGAAGTGATTAATGTTTCGGGCGTGGATTATAATGGAAAATTTGAGCACAATGCAACAGTAAATTACAATGGAATTTCTGCAAATCCTTTTATTTCTTATCAATTGGCAAATAATGTAAATATAAAAAGCGGTCTGAATTTGTCATATCTAATTGATGCAAACTTCGTGCAGTTCGAACAAATTGTGTTTCCGATTGATAGAGGCGTGTTCAAAGATACAAAAACAAGAAGACGAAATGAATTTTCCGACAATCTCCCCTATCTACAAAGTTTTCAATACGGAATATTTGCCGCTTTTTCTTATCCATTTACAATGAATAAATCAAATTCTTTAACTTTGAATCCAGAAATTTCAGTTTTCTATAATTTTAGCGACATTGTGGATAATTATAATTTCAAAAAATACGGTTTAAAAATAAATTTAAATTTTATATTCGAGTGAAAATGGAAGCAATCTACTTGCCTGAGCTAAATGAAGAGCAAAATGAATATAAATTGCCAAGCGATGAGTTAAACCATGTGAAAGTTATGCGGCTTAATGTTGGTGATAAATTATTGGCAATAAATGGAAATGGAATAACTGCAGTTTGTGCAATAAAATCAATTACAAAGAAGGAAGCAATTGTTGAAATTATGGAATATTTCTTCAATCAGGGAGAAAATAACTTCGATATTTCGGTGGCAATTGGAATTCTTGACAATAAAGAAAGAATGGAATTCGCTTTGGAGAAAGTTGTCGAGCTTGGAGCAGTCGCTTTTTATCCATTAATCACAGAATTTACTCAAAGAAAGATCATCAATGTTGAAAGATTTGTTCAAAAAGCGATTGCGGCAACCAAGCAATGCAAAAGAAGCAAGTTGATCAAGATATTTGAAGCACAAAAATTTTCGGAATTTATCAATAATATCTCAATATTTCAAACAATTATCTTAGCAGATGAAAATGGAGAAAAAAATATTCCTACAAATGCCAATCATATTTGCATTTTAGTAGGACCCGAAGGTGGTTTTTCTTCAAAAGAAATCAATATTATAAAATCATTGCCAAACACTATTTCATTAAATCTTGGAAATAGAAGATTAAGAGCCGAAACTGCATTAATTACAGCAATAAGCAAATTCATCTAAAACAATTATTTTTTAATTAATAACTTTTTTTTATAATTAAATTTGAAAATTGTCTAAAAATCTAACTTTTTCATCTTATTAAAAAATATTGTCATTGCATAATAATTAGTAGAAGCAAGCTAAAAAGGAATAATTATTGCATCCTTCGTAATCAACTCGGTATATAATTCAAAAATTCTATCATCAATATCAATTTTATTTCAAATTGAATACAATTTTATAATAATTATATCAAAATTTATTTATTTAATCAGAAAGATTATTACGTTATTATAAAATATTACCATTCTTAAATAAATTAAAAATTGCACTATAGATCTTAATTTTTTAATAAATATTGAATTTATATAAAATATAGTAAAGTTTGCCTTAGAAAGATGAGAGTTTGCCTTAGAAAGATGAAAATTTGCCTTAGAAAGATGAGAGAATGCCTTAGAAAGATGAGAGAATGCATTAGAAAGATGAGAGTTTGCATTAGAAAGATGAGAGTTTGCATTAGAAAGATGAGAGTTTGCCTTAGAAAGATGAGAGATAGCTTTAATAAGATTAGAGATAGCTTTAATAAGATTAGAGAATGCCTCAATAAATAACTTTACTATTATATATTTTTGTTACAATATTTAATAAATTGATATGATTATAACAAATATTAATCATGTTGATAATAATTCTTACTTGATTTTAGAAATATTTGATATTACTAAATTATCGATTTGTTTGATTATCATGAATTCTAATATTACTTTAATAAAATTTCATCTTATTGAAATAAACTCAAATATTAATGTAGTAAATTCTTGCTATTTTATTTCTCAAATTCTGATCATTGGTGGATATTTTTCTTTTATTTGAAAAAAATTGATTATTTCTATATAATTCTACTGTTTGAATTAATTTGATTCTAATAATAAATTTAGAGAGCATAAATTAAATTCTGTTTCAAATAGTTTTTATCCATAGTCATCAATTTGATTTTTGCTTTCAAGACAAAACAATAAGATAGAATTTGTCAAATATAAAGAATATTAATCAAATAAATAATTGCTGAATCCCTTGTTATTTAAGTACTTTTTGCTATTTTTGTAGATGATAAAATAGTATATTATTAATTATTAGTTAGAGAGTCAAATGGCTTTTACATTCTTCTTTAGAGATCGACACACTTTGGAACAAATGACGAAGAATATTCTTCCGTTAATTGAGAATACTTCACGCATTAAAATTTGGGATGCAGGATGCGCAATGGGACCCGAGCCATATACATTTGGGATAATTTTTGCGGAAGCACTTGGCAGAAGCAATTATAAAAAAGTAAGCATTCTTGCCTCTGATATTGACGAAACAAGTAATTTCAAAGAAATTGTTCAGCATGGTGTGTATCCCAAAAGTGATTTAAGCAGAATGCCTGAAGATATTTTTGAAAATTGGTTTGGTGCTACCGAAAAAGAAAACTATTTCCAAATAGATCCATTGATAAGAAATAGTGTTAATTTCATTCAGCACGATTTATTGACATTGGTTCCGCCAGATAGGAATTTTCATGGTATAATTTGCAAAAATGTTTTGCTTCATTTTCAGCCAAGCGAAAGAATCGAAGTATTCAAAATGTTCCATTCTGTACTTGTTGATGGCGGATTATTAACAACAGAGCAAACTCAGCAATTGCCTGAAGAATGCAAACATCTATTCGAAAAAGTTGTTTCAGATGCTAACGTTTATAGAAAATTATAGAAATGAAAATCAGTTTATTAAAGAATCCACATACTTATAGCGGATATTTTTATTATCTCCGTGGCACTTGGAACGCAATTCCCGATATCAATACTCTTATTGATACCGGCACGAATGATTACGTTCTAAGTGCTATCGCAGATATTAATTCCGGTGTTGGCAAAAGGAAACTTGATTTGGTGATTCTTACTCACGAGCATTTCGATCATGCAGGCGGACTAAAATACCTTGTTGAGCAATATAATCCTGAAGTTCTTGCGTATAAGAAGTTACCTTTCGTTACTTCAACTACCAAAGATGGTATGAAAGTAAAAGTTGGCGATGAGATGGCAGAAATTATGCATACTCCAGGACATTCACATGATTCGATTTGTATCTATACGCTTGATTCGAAAA
>JANJUO010000321.1 GCA_024710535.1 bacterium | reverse complement strand
TTTGAGGATAATACAATATTCCATAACCAGAACAAAATTTGGCATACAACATTAACTCCAGTATTTGATATTAATCAAATTAAATTTATTGTTGGAACATCAGTAGATTTAACTGAATTGAAGGCTGCCGAAAATGCCTTAAAATTGAGGGAGGAGCAACTTCTAACATTGATTAACTCTTCATCGGATATAATTTGCTTCAAAGATGGAGCTGGTAGGTGGCTTGAAGCAAATAAAGCGGATTTGGAATTATTTATGTTACAAAATGTTGATTTTCGCGGAAAAACTGATGCCGAACTTGCCCAGTACAGCCCTTTTTATTATTCAGCATTTATGGTTTGTAAAGATTCTGATGAGGTTGCTTGGATTAATGGAACCGAAACCAGAAGTTTGGAAATTATTCCTACTCCTAATGGTATTTTGAGATATTTTGATATAATAAAAGTTCCATTATTTTATGAAGACGGAAAAAGAAAGGGTTTGCTTGTTTTGGGGCGTGATATATCCGATAGAATTAAAATGGAAAAAATTAACGAAGATTCCTTATCTCGATTGGAAGTGTTGATTCATTCTATGTCTCAAGGTGTATTATTCGAGGATAATCTTGGAAAAATACAATTGCTAAATCCGGCATTTTTGTATTTATTTGGAATTACAAATCCTGAATCAGTAATAGGGTTAGATTGTAGAATTGCCGCCGATTATTCAAAATCTCTATTCAAAAACCCTGAACGATTCATTTTAAGAATTGACGAAATTAATAGAAATCATAAAATTGTAACAAATGAATTATTGGAATTAGTAGATGGTAGATTTTTTGAAAGAGATTTTATACCTGTAATTTATAATAATGAGTTAAAGGGTAAATTTTGGATTTATCGTGATGTTACAGAAATTAAGAACTCAGAACAATATTTTAAAGAAAGTGCAATTGAAATCAAAAAATATAACGAAATTATTGAGTCCTCGCTATATCAGAAAAATTCTTTGATTGAAGAATTAACTGAAATAAAAAATCAATTAGAAAGAACAAATGCTGAAAAAGATAAATTCTTTTCGATTATAGCACATGATTTAAAAAGTCCATTTTCAGGATTTTTGGGATTAACACAGATTATTGCTGAAGATTATGAAGAACTTTCAGTAGATAATTTGATGGAAATTGGCACAAATATGAAAATTTCTGCCACAAATCTTTTTAAATTACTCGAAAATCTCTTGGAATGGGCAAATGTTATGCAAGGAAATATTTCTGTTAAAAAGGAGAATGTTTCAATAAATAACATAATTACACAGATTTATAATGTTAATAAATTAACTTTCGAATTGAAAGAAATCAAATTCGTAAATAACATTCAAAACGAAATCTTTGTTAATGCAGACAAACAAATGATAGAAACAGTGATAAGAAACTTAATATCTAATGCTATTAAGTTCTCCAATAAAAATGGCACGATTTCTGTCTATGCAATCGAAAATGATAATTATATTGAAATTTCTATAGCTGACACGGGTATAGGAATGGATGAAAATATGGTTAAGGATTTGTTTGTTCTTTCAAAAAAAACCAAAAGAGTTGGAACTGATGGCGAGCAAAGTACGGGCTTAGGCTTGATTCTTTGTAAAGAATTTATTGAATTACATAATGGAAAACTTTGGGTGGAAAGCGAAGTAAATCTTGGCTCAACATTTTATATTACTTTACCCAAATAAATTTTAAATAATTGAATTTTTAGAATAATGACAAAGAATAATAAAAATAATATCGTTGATGATACAGATTGTAAATATTTCTTAGAAAACTCACTCGACTGGGAAATATGGCTCGATAGTGAAAATATAATCAAATGGATGTCGAATGCTTGTGAGAAAATAAGTGGTTTTTCAAAAGAAGATCTATTGACAGATAAAAATATATTCATGAATATTATAGTTCCTGATGAAAAAGATAAATTGATAGAAAGAAATTTAAGCCCATTTCATTCTAACCCAAATATAGATAATTTCACATTTTCAATTAAAACCAAAAGTGGAAATATCAGATTATTGGAGCAATATAATAAAACAATTTTTGATGAGAATAATGAAATTATTGGTTCAAAAGTTACAATTAGGGATATTACAGAATGGAATCAAACCAAGATAGAAATTATTGAATCGAAAATCAAAGCCGAAAAGGCAGCAAAAGTTGCTCATACAATATTGGATAATTTGGGACATGAATTACGGACCCCTTTGAATGGAATTATTGGTTTTTCGAGGATTTTATTAAATTATACTGATGACGAAGATATTAAAGAAATGGCTCAAGCCATTGATATATCAGCAGAAAGATTAAGAAATACGATAAACTCATTACTCATTTTGAACGAAGTTGAGCAAAATAAATATGTCTATGTTATAGATGATTGTAATCTTGCTGAAGTTGTTGAATTATATTTTCGAACTACAGAAAATCTAATAAAATCAAACAGTTTATATCTTAATGTAAATATTGAAAGCAAAGATATCAATATCAAAGCAGATGAATTTTTGCTTGTGCAGATTTTATATCAATTACTCGATAATGCAATAAAATTCACAAGAAATGGTGGAATTTCTGTGGCGGTTAAAAAAGAAAATTTCAAGAATAAACATTATGGTTTGATTGAATTAAAAGATACAGGATGCGGAATTCCCAAAGAGAAGTTCGACATAATTTTTGAACCATTCAGACAAGCAAATGAAGGAATCAATCGCCATTATGAAGGATTAGGTTTGGGTTTGACAATAGTTAGAAAGCTCATTACAATTCTTAAAGGGCAAATTGCAATCGAAAGTGAAGTTGATTCAGGAACAACATTTAAATTATTTTTTGAATTAGAAAATTAGAAAAAGAATGGAAATTAGTTATAAAGCAATAGTTATTGAAGAAATCGAACCCAATTTATTCTCGAGATCAATCAAACAATTAAACACAATAGATTTACCGAATGGGGAAGTACTCATAAATGTAAAGTATTCATCATTAAATTATAAAGATGCTTTATCATCGAGTGGTCATAAAGGTATCACAAAAAAATTTCCTTTTACACCCGGTATTGATGCTGCTGGAGTAGTTACCTTTTCAAAAAATGAAAATTTCAAAAAAGGTGATGAGGTATTAGTTACCGGATATGATTTAGGTATGAATACTTCTGGTGGATTTGGTGAATATATTTGTGTGCCTGCAGATTGGATTGTTAAAATTCCTGAAGGGCTGGATTCCAAAATGGCAATGATGTATGGAACTGCTGGATTTACTGTTGGAGTTTGCTTGAATGAGTTTGCTCGACATGAAATTAGTCCCGATAAAGGAAAAATCTTAGTAACCGGCGCAACGGGAGGAGTTGGTAGTTTAGCAGTTGCAATGTTATCTAAAATAGGTTACGAAGTAATTG
>JANJUO010000307.1 GCA_024710535.1 bacterium | reverse complement strand
TCTCCGCCAACAACCATACTCCATTGACTATTTGGCAATAATTCTGCTCCAAGCATAACTCTTCCAATTTGTCCGGTCTTGTTAGTTAATCCAAATCCACCTTGGGCGAAAGGTTGGAAATACTCATTTTTGAAAATATTTGGCATATATCTTAATGCTAAATTATATGTTTCAAAATTTGGTTGTTGCTCATAAACATAAAATCTTGTATTTTCCCAACCTGAAAACTTCTGATAGAAATTCTCGCGTCTATATTCAAAGCCAAGTTCTAATTCATCATTTGTTGAATAAAATACAGCAATAGCAGAATTATTCAAAAATTGTTTATCAGCTGGCGATACATTCTCGATTTCAGAATAAAATATTTCATTTCCTCTAAATTCAAGTTTCAATCCAGCCGCTTCTTCCGGTGAATAATTCGATAAAAAATTCAAATCGAATGGAGTTGAAATTTTATCAGGTTGAATACCGTATTTTCTCAAATCATCTTTTAATTGATTGATTGGTATTACTGTTGATTTCTGTACAACATATTTCGAATCTGAATATTTATTCAGCACAACATCTTTATTTCTTTCTTCATTCGAAGCAAGATCTGAATTTTTCTTTTCAACCAAGATGTATTTATAAATTACTTTTGGAGCAATATTTGTATTTTTATTATCATCAGCATCTTTAATAAAATATTTCAAAAAATTATTTTCTGGCTCTAATTCATAATTTTCAATTATAGGATAAGTGTATTCAGACTTGCTAATCGTACTTGAATTTTCTGAATTCAACCAAGAAAACAAATCAGGTTTCAAGAAAAATAATATAATTGCGGCTGTTAATCCTGCAGTAAGCAAACTTCCGGTAAGCATTTGGATTATTTTGGTTGAACCGGCAAAAACACCTGTTGCTACTGCAGGAGTAACAACCGGAACCGGTACAGGTGCAGGAATTGGAGACTCGAATCCTAATGTTGAAAAAATCTTCATAGTAGATTCGGCTTTGGGTGTAAATGCCTTCACGTCGGTTCTGATGGCATTTTTGATGGCAATTTGGCTTCGGAAATCCTGCCTTAATTCCTCATTCTGACTAAGAACAGAAAACATTTCCAACTCTCGCTCTTGGTCGAGAGTGCCATCAATGTATTCGTGTATTAAATTATCGTAATCCATTATATATCTCGTTTAAATTTTTTCAAATTTATGATTTTAAATCTTTTAAATATGGTTCTAAAATTGACTTTAATTTTTGTTTTGCGCGAAAAACTCTCGATTTTGCGTTTGATAAAGAAATATTGCAAGTATCTGCAATTTCTTCATAACTCAAACCACTATATTCTCTTAAAATAAATGCTTCTCTATAATCATCATCAACAAGTTCCAAAGACCGAGTTATCAAATCAAGTAATTCCTTTTGTTCGTAATTTTGCGATTCATGAAACATGAAATCCAAATCTTCAATTGGCACAGTGGGTCGCTTATCTCGCTTATAATTCAAGCATAAATTTCGTGCAATTTTCACCAAAAAACCGGGAATGTTTGAATTTGGTAATTCATTTGTAACATTTTGATAGAATTTTATAAATGCCTCTTGGAATATATCTTCGGCGGCATCTTCGTCACCAATAATTTTATAGCAATATGCGTGTAGCATTGATGAATGTCTGTTATATAACTCCCCAAATGCCTGATTTGCCTTTGGTTTATCGGTTCTCAGAATTTGCACCAATTCAATATCGCTATATTTTTTATAATCTTTACTCATTCGCAAAATTCTTTTTCAAACAATTAATTCCCTCAATCATAAATACACATCTAAAAATAATTAGTTGCAATTTTTCTTTGACTATTATAATTATTCTTGTTTTAAAATTAAAAAAAACTTTACTCACTGCAAAATTTTATTTATTTTTAATTTACTATTATTTCCAATATTTAAGATTTTGATTGAAATGTTACAAAATGATAATAAACTTGCTAAAATATTTTTTATAATTGCCATAATTACATTTATTGGCGCAATAACTTTGTTTTTTGTTGGGCAAAATGATGGTATTAAAAGACTGAAATTTTCCGAATCACTAAAATTAAAAAGCGACAAAATGAGAATACTTGAATTTTATAATTCTATGAATCCAAATTCTAAGGCTTTTAATGAAGCAATTAATTCCGATACTGCAATCAGAAATTATTTAACCAATAATTTTGACTTTATTAGAATTGAATCTGATGATGATGAAGAGATTAAAATGTTTGAAAAACATTTTTGGAAATCAGATTCAAGATTGCTTTTAACATTGGATAAGCACGGCAGACCTGCAACATTTTTTTTCCCAATTACCGATAATAATCGTTTGAAGATTATGTTTGAAGAAATTCTTCAATATAAATATATTTTCGATGATGAATTGGAAGATGCTTTGCAGAAAAGCAAATTTAATGGTAAATTAAATTTTTTTTTGCTTTTCTGGTAACTGTAAACGGCCATATCAGCCGGGCCATGACATTACTGCCCGAACTTTGTAATTATGGAAAAGTCGACTTGCTGATCAGCGGCCGT
>JANJUO010000293.1 GCA_024710535.1 bacterium | reverse complement strand
TCATTCAGAAAATCTATTTTGGAATTTGCAAATATCTTTATTGAAGATGCCTTGATTGCTAAATTGGAGATTTCCGACATTGGATTTTCTTTTAATAGAGGTATTACTTTATATGAAGTGAATTTGATAACTGCTGGAGATACATTAGCTTACATCCCAAAACTATCTTTGAATGTTGATTACGAATCGCTACTTGATTCTAAGATTATTGTAAGAAATGTAAAATTGAATAATCCACGTATAAGATTGTTGAGAAGCTCGATTGATAGTATTTGGAACTATGATTTGATTGCAAAACCAAGTTCGGATGATAAAGAAAGCAATTCACAGACCTATATTGATGTCAAAAATATTAAATTAATAAATGCTGAATTTTCTCTTTTCGATTCTACAAAGTCCTATAAATCATCGAGCATTATTGATTTTGACCATTTTCATTGCAAAGAATTAAATATAGATTTGGCGGCAATTATTCAGCCGGAAAAAAATATATATACAGGTGAAATTCATAATATTTCTCTTTTTGAAAATAATTCAAAATTCAAATTAGATAAATTGAAAGCCAATGTTGAACTAAACAAGGAAATTCTTCAAGCCAAAAATCTAAATATTATCACTCCAAACATTAATTTAACAAGTGATATTAAAATAAAAAATTATAATATATTCTCTAATTCAGATAGTTTAGATATCGAAAATGCTTTATTTGATGTTCAACTTTCTGCGGATATTTCTGATACCAAATTTATTGATAATTTTACTCATTTGCCACTAATCATTACAAAAATTAATAAAATCGAAATAAATACAAACGGTACTTTGAATGATTTGAACGTTGAGAATTTGGAAATTTATGGAAAAAACACCCTAATAAAAAGCAATGCCAAATTATTAAACATTCTTGATTCTCAAAAATTTGAATATTTATGCAATTTTGATGATTCTAAAGTATATAGAAATGACATTTTGGAGATTATACCGAGTTTGAATCTAAATAATTCCATTCCATTATTGAAATTTACAGAATTTGACAAGTTTTATGTTCATGGAAAGAACGATTCAGTCTATGCAAACGTAAAAATAAAGAGTGATATTGGCAATATTAGCGGCATTCTTGGCGTTAATTACAAAAATGAATTGAATTATTCTGCCAATATTAAAACAACCAAATTGAATATCAGCAAGATTATTCGAAACAATGCATATTCTTCGAATATTAATGCAGATATTAAGATTTCAGGCACAGGCACTAACTTTTTGAAAATGCAAAATATAATTCTGGTTGATGCTAAAAATTCAAATTTTATGGATTATACTCTCAATAATTTCTATATTTATGGAAATATCGAAGAGGGTGCCCTCGTAAATATCGATTCACTCTATATTTCCAAGAATTTGAACGAACAAAGTAAAGATTTTTACAAAACTGCTGTTTATGATGAGGACTTGTCTGAACTTTTTGGGCGTGGTAAAATCAATTTTTACGATAAAAATATGCCTACTTACGATGTTGATATAAATTTATCTGCTGTGAATTTGGCTTTTATCACAAAGAATTCAAGTTTGCCACGACATTTATCAGGAAATTTTCAAGTAAAAGGTGTTGGATTCGATCCGGATTCTGTGCAGTTGAATCTAAAAAGTGATTTCGATGAAATTCTTTTCGAAGATAGAGCATTGTTTCCTTTTTCTATGAATGCAGAAATTATTCGCTATGATAAGGATAGGCGTAAAATAGATATTTATTCTGATTATTTGAATGCGAATTTCGAAGGAAAGTTTCGTTTTGAGTCTTTAATTTCTACAATTTCCAATCAAGGAAAGTATATTTCCGATTTTATATCCAATAAAATCAATGCTTTGAAAATTGAAAGAAAATCTGAGAGCATTGTTGAATCTTCTAATAAATTGGGAAACTTTGCCGAGATTGAAGGAAGGTTTTCTGCCGAAATCAAAGACTTTTCACCCGTTAATGCTCTTATTGATTCTCTTGATTTATATGGAAGTGTTTTCTTTGATGCAACAATAAACAATTCACAGACAACTTCGAACTTCATTATTGATAGCTTGATGGTTAGTTCTTTTCAATATATTGATCCAAATAATAGAATTTCAATTTTAGATATGGGAATGAATGGCGATATGGTGATGAATATCATTGATTCTGCCGCAAATTTTCAGTCTTTAGATATAAAAATCAATAAAAGTAGTAGTTTTTCATTAAACAATGTATCATTGATAGAGCCGAGAGTCAATTTTAAGTTTGACGGTAATAAAATTGAATTGGATGCTAATGCTAATTTAAATAAATTTATAGATTTTAAGATAATTGGGAATGGTTTTCTCAAAGAAAATACCATTGAAGTTGTTCTTGATTCGGTTTCTATTGCCTTGAAAGAGAAATTTAATTGGCAAAATAAAGAAAAAATCAGATTTATTTCAAATCCACGCGGTATTGAAATTCAAAATTTTTCGTTTTTTAGAAAAAATTTCGAATCATTAACATTAAAAGGCGCCTTCGTTGATAATAAAGCCGAAAATATCGAACTTAATGTCATTGATTTTCCTATGTCGGAGGTGAAACAATTCTTTCCTGAAGATATTTTTAAATTATTTGAATCTTTAGACGGCAATATTTCCAATGTAAAAGTAAACGTAAACGGTGACTTGGACTCCCCGATCATTAATTTACAAACAAAAATTGATAGTCTTGAATACAATAAGTACATTTTAGATAAAATGTTTATCAATTTGGATTATCATAACGAAAATGTTAGCGGAAAAGCAAGGATCAATATAAATAATGAGGATATTTTCAATATTGATGTTAATAAATTACCTATATATCTTGGCTTGAAAGACTCAGCGGACTTCTTTATCAAAGGAAGAAACACTGATATTAAGGTCAATACTGAATATATAAATGCTCAAATCGCCGGTCCATTCATCCCAAACGTGAGTAATGTTAGAGGTTTGGCTAAGTTACATGTTGATATTTTTGGGGAATTGCCCGATGACGGTAAATATAGCGGATATGTCGATATAAAAACCGGATCTTTTCTCTTGGACAATACGAATATAAACTATAATGTCAACGGATACATCAGTTTCACAACTGGCAAGTTCAATATTGAAAAGTTAGAAGTTAAAAATGTTCCTTCTGATAATCGCGGTAAGCAAGGAATCGCATTTGTTAATGGAAAGGTTGATGTGGTTAAGACTTCAATTACTTATATGGACTTGAAGATAGTTGCCGATAGGTTGCTTGTTCTTTCGGACGCCTCTTTTTCGAGGATGCCCGATCTTTATGGCGATTTCGCTATATCAACCGAAAATCAGCATTTAAGATTTTATGGTTCATTTCAAGAGCCGAACCTCGATGGAGATGTTAATGTTATGCTTGGTGAGATTAAAATGCCTTGGGATGACTATAAACAAAAGTACCAATCACGTTTTCGTTATGAGTTTTATGACGATAAAATCAGGATTACTACAGAAAACTATATAGATTCTTCTGTTATTGCTGTTCCAGAAACAACTTCTAAGTTAGATGAGATTCCTGAGAATACAAGCATTGCCGATTTGATGAATTATAACCTTAATATCAAGATTTTAGGCAATTTGGCTGTTACTATGGATATGGGAAAGTTGGGAACGATGTATATTGTGCTGGGTACCAAGAATCGCAACGAGGCATTCCGTTATGTTAAGAAGCGGGATAACGTTCAAGGCGATATTTTTGGTGAAATTATTCTTAAGGAACAATCTTCGCTTAAATCATTCAAAATTTTTAATACTTTGGGAAGTATTTCTTTCCCAACCGGCTCAATCGAAAACCCATATCTTGATATAATTGCGGTTTATAATGGCATTCTCACAAGTAACAATGTTACCAAAAGATATATTGTGAAGATGTTTATCAAAGGTCCAAAGCGTGATCCGCAGATTAAATTCGGATATGAGATTGACGGCGTGGAGGCAACTGGAATTCAAGAGACGATAAATGAAGACGCTATTTATTTGCTTATTACCGGAAAGCTTAAAGGACAGCAAAGCAACACTTCGGAGGATTTATTTGCAGAATCTGGACTTTCTTATGCAAGTGGATTAACATCGCAAGCACTGACGAATCTTTTGGTTAAATTTGGATTTATTCAAAATGCAGATATAAATTTCAAAGGAAATGCTTTAGACGAGGCAACATTCAAATTAACCGGACAGGTTGCCGGTGGCGTTACTTGGACAATCGGCGGCAAGTTGAGTGATTTCGATTTTGCAAATAATGATCTGACAGTTGACGTTCCAATGAGTGTATTTTTCGAGAATCCTTTCTGGAATAATTTTATTCTTCAAGGAACTCGTGCCATGAATATCAATTCCACTACTACAAATCGTAATTCAAAGCTCTGGGAAGTCAAATTCAAGGTTGGCGGCAACTTTTAGAATCAATCAAGCATTTTAATCAAATCATCCGACAACTCTCCTTGCCCCAGCAACTCCGTAGGAGTTGAAGTTCAATGATGTATATGCAATCCTTACTGGATTGTGGGACTTAGGGGGAATTTCATTGTTACAAAGATGTAATCCCAAAAGTGATTTTCAAGGAATTTTAATCTTGTAAATATCTGTAACTTGAAAAAATGCATCGTAATTTTTTTCAAATAAAAAAGAAATCAAGAAATTCAAAACGGCTGAGTTGTTACAATTTATCTTCAATTTGAATTTAAATATTTGAATCATTTTGAAGAATGTGGAAAAATTAAACAAAAAAATTCAATAAATTTATAGAATAATTCAAAATTTCTTATTAACTTGCAATTTTGTTTTTGTTAAAATTTTGTAGAAAAGAAATGATTAATTTAACCAAGCAGAATATATTTGCTATTGCGCTGATATTGATTCTATCAGTAAATCTAAACGCTCAAAAAAAGAAGCAATTTTCTTTTGAAGATGCTATGAAATTCAGGGATTTAAGAAGTGTTGCCGTTTCTGATAACGGCAATTGGGTTGGCTATACTTCCAATCCTGATCGTGGTGATGGAGATGTTTTTATTCATTCATTAAAAGATTCCACTAAGTATAGCATTCCACGCGGTTCGAGAGTAGTTTTCTCAAGTGATGAAAATTATGCCGCATCTATTGTATTGCCAAAACAACTCGAATCCGAAAATGCAAAAACACCTAAAGACAAACCCAAAAATGGTATGTCATTAATCAGATTGAGAGATGGCAATAAAAATGATTTCGAAAATATAAATAAATTTGAATTTTCAAATGATTCTAAATGGATGGCATTTTTAAAAAATAAAAATGAAGATATAAAAAGCGAAAAAATGAAGAAGAAAATATTGGGTTCCGAGCTCAATATAAGACACTTGAATTCAGGCACAGAAATCAAAATTGATTTTGTTACCGAATTTGTTTTTGACTCTTTATCAAAATACATTTTCTACACTGTTTCTTCTCAAGATGGCAAGCGTGACGGTATTTATGCGAGAGAATTATTCGTGGAATTTGCACCTGAATTAACAATCAAAACATCAGATAATGAATTATATTCAAATATTTGCTGGAGTAATTCTGCAAAAAATCTTGCTTACATTGTTTCAACACTGACAAAAGAGGGCAAGCCAAACAATGGTTCTTTATTAATATGGGACCCAACTCAACCGGCAAAAACACAATTTGCACAAGCCAGTTCTTCCACTCCAAAGGATTGGTATATTCATCACAAAAATCAATTAAAATGGACTAATGACGGAAAAAAACTATACTTTGGTTTGAAGCCGATTGATCAAAAATATACTCTTCAAACGCATAAAATCAACTTTAGCGACTCCACTTTTTATAATTCCGACTCAATT
>JANJUO010000291.1 GCA_024710535.1 bacterium | reverse complement strand
TATTAATATTAAAATTTATATATTTTTTTGCAAAATATATCAAATAATTACTACAAATTTACAATTATATTCAACAAAATAGTAATAATATTACACAAAAAATTCAACTAATTAGCTTTCTTTTGCAAACCGGTTGAAAATTTGTGTAATTAAAGAGAAAAATAGTGCTATCCATCTAAAAAATAAGCTATTCTTCTTCATTTTTTAGATTTTTTGCTATGTTTTTAAAATAAAACAGTTGAAATCTATGATTAGAAAAGTAATTTATATGACATTTGCTTAGCTCTTTATTATGTTTTATTCAAAATATGGTATAAGAATGTGGAAAGTTGATTTTTTCGAGTATATTTTGAAAGCAAATCAGTGAATGGATTATTTAATCAAATAGAATTTTTGAATAGAATGGAAAAGTTTATGGTTTTCCAAAAAGAAAAAGGAGTTAATATTAAAACAAACAAGGATGTTTGTTCTACTAAGTTACTACATTCACGTAGGTCAAACATCCTTGTTTGACATTTTTTTATGTATCGGAAGCATTTGGGCTTGCCCAAATGTTGTTTTCATTGGAGCAAGCTCCAATGCTTCAGTAATCTCATTCCGTCAGTTGTTACAACTGACGCATAAAAACATCGGATGTAACATCCGACAGAACAAAAAAATGTCATTTCGAGGACGCAGGCGAGAAATCCATTTTTTTATCATTGAATACAATATATTTACTATTGATTCACAATTTTTCCATATATATCATACGCTTCGGCTTTGGTAATTTTCACATTCACAAAATCACCTTGCTTGAGTCTTTTATCGGTTTTGATTAAAACAGAGTTATCTATTTCAGGGGCATCTGCCTCTGTTCTTGCTAAATAATACCCATCATCAAATCCGTCAACTATAACTTCGAATTGCTGATTTATTTTTGCAAGATTTTTCTTCAGCGAGATGTCTTGTTGCAAAAGCATCAATTCTCCACGTCTTTCCTCTTTGATTTCTTCCGGAATTGGATCACCTAAGTCGAAAGCACGAGTTCCTTCTTCTTGCGAATAGGTAAATACACCAACTCTATCAAGCTCTACTTCTTTGAAAAAGTCATATAGTTCCTGAAAATCTTGCTCTGTTTCATTTGGATAACCAACAATAAAAGTAGAGCGAAAAGTTACATTAGGAATTGCTTTTCTAATTTTTTCAATCAAAGAATAGGTTTGTGCTTTTGTGATGCCGCGCCTCATAGATTTCAATAATTTATCTGAAATATGCTGAAGTGGCATATCAATATAATTACACAAATTTTCTCTATCACGAATCACATCAAGCACTTCGAAAGGGAATTGAGATGGATAAGCATACATCAATCGAATGCGTTTAAATTGCTCAATATCCGCTAATTCATTCAAAATATTGCCCAATTCATTCTGACCATATAAATCTTTACCATAAAAACTCGAATCTTGAGCTATCAACACCAATTCTTTCACTCCTTGTGATGCAATTCTTTTTGCAGATTTGATTAACTCATCTTTTGGCAAAGAAACATGCTTTCCGCGTATCAATGGAATTGCACAAAAAGAGCAAGTGCGATCACAGCCCTCGGATAGTTTCAGATACGCATAATGTTTTGGGGTGAGCAAGTGCCTCTCCCCTGCAAGTTCATACTTCAAATCCGGCACACCAAGCGAACTGATAATTGCTTCATTGGCATTCATACCAAAGAAATTATCAACTTCGTGGATTTGTGTTTCAAGTTCGTTTTTGTAACGCTCTGCAAGACAGCCCATCACAATCAATTTCTTGATTTTTCCTTTTTTGCGCAATTCAGCCGCTTGAAGTATATAATTAATATTCTCATCTTTTGCTGATTTGATAAAGCCGCAGGTATTGATGATCATTGCGTCTGCCTGCTTTAGATTTTCTGTATATTGAAATCCGTTTGCTTCGATCTGTCCAATCAAATTTTCAGAATCAACTACATTTTTGCTACAGCCAAGCGTATGAACTGCAACTGTTTTTATATTTTCTATTTTTTTCATAAGATTTTCAAAAATTTAAATTAAGAATAAAATGGAGACTCCACCAACTGCGATAAAGGCGCCAATTACAGATTTGTAACTCAATTTTTCTTTGTAAATAAAATAATTCAATGGTATCATCACAATTGGAACGGTTGAGAGCAAAGTGGATGCAATTCCAATATTTGTATGTGTGATTGCAATAAAGCTCAATGATATACCTAAATATGGACCTATCACCGAGCCAATCGATACTAATTGAAAAGATTTTCTATCATTATAATATAATTTAAATGGATTTTTGTATCGTCTAAAAATTAATGCAATCGGCAACATAATCACAACAGCCGAACCAATCCTGACTAATGTTGCAACCAAACTATGAATATCACCTTCATTAAAAGCCATCTTTGCAAAAATTAAACCGCCAGCCTGACCGATTGCTCCAAGAAATGCAAGAAAAAGCCCTTTGGGAGTTGCAGAAAATTTCGAAGAACTGTGTGCATTTTTTTCCAAAATTACAAGTGAAATTCCAAACAAAGTAATTGCAATTCCTAAAATACCCCAAATTGTAAGAGTTTCTCCAAAAACCAAAAATGCCATTATTGCCGCAAATGCAGGATTGCTCGAATATACAAGAATTGTTAATCGGGGTCCCATTTCTGTGAATGCCTTAAATAGAAATGAGTCGCCCAAAATCAAACCAATAATACCACTGATTGTCAGATAAAAAACCTGAAGCCAAGAAACATCTGTATTAAGCCCAAAAATACCGATAGTAATCAATAATAACAGAGAGGCGTAAGCCATCCTATCGATATTAAGTTGGATAGTGCCAAGTCGGTTTGTTGCCGATGTAAAAACATACGAAGTAAATGCCCATAAAAAAGCGGCGCTCAATGCTGATAATTCACCAATCAAAATATAATTCCCAAGTTAAATTTGTTTTTCGCACAATTACAAAAATACTGCTTTTTTTTGAATAAACAGCGAGAGTCAAATTTTCTTAAAATTCATAAGAAAAATTTTTATTGACGGCGATTTTCATACAATTTATATCCATTTTGTAGCATAAAAGCAACTTGTGAGATATTAGTTTCATTTTTTAGATCAAATTCAATATATCGGGAAATTTTTCCTTCTCCTTTTAGAATTTTTTCAGGGTCAGGCAGGTCCACTCCTTTATAAAAGCCGAGTTTTAATCCTTTTTTTGATGGGATAACCGTGCATATCATAGCCGCATATTTTTTGCCATAACAATATGCTATCATCTTTGCTTTTATATCCAAAATTTCTTGAATTTCAGGAAGATTTGCAAATATAATTTCCCTAATCTCAAAAAATTTGGAAACTACTTCGCTACTATAATTTGAAATAAATTCTTCTATTTCAAAATTTATTTTCATATAATTTTACACCGATTTGAGTTTGTATAATGTCAGTGAATAATCAAAAATCGTCAGTTGGAAAAAAACAGATGGAAAATTAATTCTGGATTTCTCGCCTATGGCATCGAAATGACGGATATTTTGTATGATTGTCATTCCGAAAGTATTGAGGAATCCATACTTTTTAACAATTAATACGTTCTGCTGCTTGCTAAAACCGACAAGTTGTCGCTCGTCAATTTTAACAACTGACGAAGCAGTAAATACTATTTTTTGTAAATACCCATATTCATTCTCACAAAAAAACCCCATTAAAATTAATGGGGTTATTTAATAAATTAATCTTAATTAGATTATTCGTCATCATTTTGTGATTTTTTGTAAGCATCGATCAATTCTTGCTGAACATTTGGTGGAACTGACTGATATTCTGCAAATTCAGACGAGAATGTTGCTCTTGCTTGAGTCATCGAGCGTAAGCCCTGTGAATATTTATCTAATTCTGCAAGTGGCATTCTTGCTTTAATTTTCTGATATTTACCTTCAACATCAATACCAAGAATCACGCCTCTTCTTGATGGTAAATCACTCATTACATCACCAACGAATTCTTCTGGAACTTTAACTTCAACATTATAAATTGGTTCAAGAATTTTTGGAGCGGCTTGAGTAAATGTATCTTTAAACGCCATCATTGCGGCAGTTTTGAATGCGGCTTCGTTTGAATCCACTGGGTGCATTTTACCGTCATAAATTGAAACGCGAATATCACGTACATAAGAGCCGGTTAATGGTCCAAACTGCATTTTATCCATAATACCTTTTAAGATTGCAGGCATAAATCTTGCATCAATCACACCACCAACGATGCAATTGTAATAAACTAATTTTCCGCCCCAATCCAAATCGTGAATATCGCGTCCTCTAACGTTCAAACCGTCTGGCTCAGGCATTCCTTCGTACCATGGTTCGATAAGCATGTGAACTTCAGCAAACTGACCTGCACCTCCCGATTGCTTCTTATGGCGATAACTGCCTTGTGCTTTTTTCTGAATGGTTTCTCTATAAGGAACACGTGGTTCGGTATATTCAACTTCCACTTTGTAACGATTCAACAAACGCCATTTGATTAATCCCAAATGCAATTCGCCTTGTGAATTAACAATTGTTTGACGCAATTCTTGTGAATGTTCAACACCTACAGTTGGATCTTCCAAATGCAATGCGTGAAGTCCCATACCTA
>JANJUO010000276.1 GCA_024710535.1 bacterium | reverse complement strand
AGACAATCAAAATTCCATTAACTCCTGCCGAAGTTGCAAGAATGAATGTAAATTTGAATATTATTCCTGAAGTTGTTGAATCTCGTGAAACTGCACCTACAACTACAAAAGTTGAAAGAAATATAGATGTCAAAAATATTACTCACAAAGTTCAGACTGGTGAATCATTATTTAGCATTGCAAGACATTATGGAATTGACGTTGCTTTGATTAGAAAATACAATGATCTTCCTTATGGTGATGAGAAAATATTTGTTGGTCAGGAATTACTCATTGCAAAAAAACCTACAAATGAATCCGAAAATGAAATAGATGATAATATTGAAGTTTCAAAAAAAGAAAAAATTATCACTCATAAAGTAGCAAAAGGGGAAACCCTTATGAAAATTGCTGAGAAATACAAAGTTAGTACTTCAAATATTAAAAGTTTGAATAATTTAAAAAGTGAAAAAGTTCGTAAAGGGCAAAATCTAAAAATCAGAGTTACAGATAGAGCAAGTAATAATAATATTGTCAATAGTGAAAAAACAAATAGAAATCAACAAGTAAAGGTTCATAAAGTTGAGTCTGGCGAATCACTTTCTACGATTGCAACAAAATATGGTATTACCGTTGAGCAATTAAAAGAATTGAATCCAAATGAGATTAATGGAAACACAGTATTTGCCAATACAAGATTGAAAGTTGTTGATGATTCCCCTGCAGTTATTACCAAAAAAAATACTGATACTAAAAATTCTTCAAAAGAAAAGAATGAGAAAAAGAAAACTTATACTGTAAAATCGGGTGATACTTTGAGTTCGATAGCAAAAAGAAATGGTATTACTTTGGCAGAACTCAAAAAGAAAAATAAAAATCTTAAAGAAAATAGTTTGCAAATTGGTCAAAAAATTATTATTAAATAATTATAAAAGTGAATAAATGGATATAAATCATAGAAGCCCAATCAGAGTAAGATATGCCGAAACAGATATGATGGGATTTGTTTGGAATGGTGTTTATAATACTTATTTTGAGATTGGCAGAACTGAAGTTATGAGATATTTGGGTTTAACTTACAGAGATTTGGAAGATAAAGGTATTCAATTACCATTAATTGAAGCACATGCCAGATATTTTCAGCCCGGAAAGTACGATGATCTTTTGGAAGTTGAAACAAACATAAGATATGAAGGCGGCGTTCGATTAAAATTTGAATATAATATTTTGCGTGATAATACGACTATAACAAGTGGTTACACGTTGCATACGTTTATGAATGCTGAAACTAAAAAGCCGGTGAAACCGCCCAAAGAGTTTCTTGATGTGTGGGAAAATTTGCAAAAAAAATAGTTCAATGATTACATTAATAAAGTGAAATCTATTTAGGATGTTTATGAAAATAAAATTTTTGATTTTAACTGCTGTTGCAATATCTGTTCTTCCATTTAATTATTTATTTGCAAATAGTGCTCCTTTTAGTTTTCTTAGATATGTTTCCGGCGCTCGTTCTGCAGGTTTGTCCGGTGCTTTTGTGTCTGTGATAAATGATCCAACTGCTCTTTATTTTAATCCGGCAACTATTTCTACTGTTGAAAATAAGAAATTTTCTGCTACATTTCTTAAACACGTTTTGGATGTAAATTCTGGTAATTCAATTTATATTTTCGACTACAAAGATTGGGGTACTTTTGCTGGTTCGGTTGGTTATACGAATTATGGAAATTTCGAAACAGCAAATTCTCAAGGTGATAGAACTGGAAATTCATTCTCTGCAAGTGATTTATCTTTTGGACTGTCTTACTCCCAAAAATTAGACACAAATTTATATTATGGAGTAACTCTTAAATTTATTTATACCGGAATCGAACAAGTGAGCACAACTGCATTTGCGGTTGATGCCGGTTTGCTTTATAAATTACCTGATGGAAGATCAAATTTAGGTGTTTCGGTTCTTCATGCTGGAACTCAAATGTCGAAAATTGGCAATGAAAGTGCATCTTTACCTTTGGACGTTCGAATTGGTGCAAATCACAGACTGAGAGGATTGCCCCTTCTGATGAATTTTTCATTTCACCATTTGGCTGATGAAACGGATGGGTTCTTTGATAAATTCAAGCATTTTAGTATTGGTGGCGAACTTTATATCGGAAAATATGTTCAATTAAGATTAGGCTATGATAATCAAGTTCGAAATTTCACTTCCGCTGATACAGACAAAGGATTGACAGGTTTTTCAGGAGGTTTAGGTATTAAAACAAATGATTTCAATTTTGATTATGGCTATTCTAAGTATGGAGCCGCCGCTTCTTTGCATAGATTTAGCATTGGATTAGAACTATAATTTATAATAATAATTTAAAGGATTCTTTAATGAAAAAATTTGCATTTATTTTCGTCTTTTCATTTGCCTTGATGGCAATATCCACATTTGCTCAAACTCCAAACGCTCAAAATGCCGCCGCTACTCAACAACAAAATATTGTTTTGAAACCAAAAGTATTTGTTGAAGATTTGGTTTTATGCTGGCAATTATTAGCCAATATCGAAATTAAAGCAACTGAAGTGGATTTGTTTTTAAGCGTAAAAAACTTTTTAAGACCTTATGTTGAAAAAGTTCAAAAAGAAAATTTACAGTTAAATTCAACATTGGAATTAGCCGCTCCGCTAAATACTTCAAATAGTATGCTCCAATTCCTTGAAAGAGCTTCAATTCCCGCTGCTCAAGCTGAGAGATACAAAAGATATATTTTAGCTTTCCAAGAAGCTGCAAAAAATTATAAGCCGTAATTTTATTTTGGCAATGTTTTTGAAAACCTTTACTTGATTTTAAGTAAAGGTTTTTTTATTTCTACTCAAGCATATTCAACCCATCTTTAAGCAATTATTCTATAAGTTCTTGTTGAATCAATTTTTATTTTGTTTAATGTGACAAGCAAAATTTTTAATAACAAATTTAATCAAATTCAAAAGAATCAATTTTCAATTAAAACAATTAGAGAATAATTTAATAATTTTAATTTGTAAAATAAATATAATAATAACACAATCAGTTTAAATCAACCTCATTATTAATCATCCGAAGCATCTGAATGTTTGGATGACTTTTCTTTAACCTCTAAATAGTATTCATATATTAAGAAAAATTATATGTTTGTAAGTATCATATTATCAAATATATAATAATATTTTTTAGTTTATTTAAGTTGATTAATTGCATTAAAAATATTGAATACAGATAATTCCAAATTATTTTCTGCAGATTAGAATTAATATACATTTAATAGCAAAATTTACTATGCTAATATAAAAATTTATTCAAAATATCATAAAAACTATTAATATTATATGAATCATACATTTAATATATTAGAGAAATTAATCGATATATCA
>JANJUO010000265.1 GCA_024710535.1 bacterium | reverse complement strand
TCATTCAGTGCAACAACACAACTTGATAATTCAATTTATCTTGCTAATAATGGTGGTGCTGGAACAATTGTTAATGGAGTTGGTAATTCATTTTCAATTAAACAAAATTATTTTGATAATGTAGGTAATGCTATTTTGATTCAAAGTACAATAGCTGATGCTGATATCAATTTGAATAATGTTTCAATTACTCAAAATTATTTTGCAAATGTATTGAATCACTCAGTTAGAGTTAATATAGTTTCATCTGAATTTATAAATATGACTAACAATTATTGGAATAGCAATAATGGTCCAGAAGCAACTGCTCTTGCACCATCTTGGCACGATAATGCTGGTATTGATATTAGATCAAATTCTTATTATCTTGGATCTCAAGGCGAACCATTGAATGATGAACAAAATAATTTTATTTTTGCTCCTTTCTGGATTAATTTAGTAGGTACAACACCTGGTTTATATTCAGGTACAACTTTTGCTCCTATTTATAATAATGATGCACCAGTTGAATATTATGCCTCTTTAATTTTTGCTGTTGAGAATACAAATAATAATGGTACAATTACAGTTGTAAATGGAAATTATACTGAATATAATACTATTGAAAATGCAGGAAAGAATTTATTAATAATTTCTAAAGATCAAGTTTATCCAACTTCAGTTAATTTCACTATTGACAATGAAGATGGTGATGATGATATGTTCTTAGTTACAAGTGGTGATGTTACTTTCAACTTTATAAACTTTAAATATACTGCTTCTGATGTCGATTATGGAATTAGAAATAATGGCGTTGGTATTGTAACAATTGACAAATGCGATTTCTCAGGAATGGTTGACAATAGTGGTTCAGATGGTATGGCTATTGCTAATACTGGTGGCGGTACATTGAATGTTCAAAATCTAACTATCAGTGCAACAAACAAAGGTGGTATCCATTCAAATTCAGGTAATTTAAATGTATCTGGTACAACTATCACTGGTAGTGGTAATTCAATTGAGTATGGTATTTGGGTTGAAGGAAACACTAATGCTAATATTTATGACAATAAAATAAGTGGTTTTGATTTTAACGGAAGTTCTGCAGCAGCATTTTTGAATTGCGAAGCAGGTGCTCCAGGCACAATTAATTTCACTTGGAATGAAATTTGGGATAACTCGAATGGTTTCAGAATTGGTGATAATGATGCTAACGATAACTACTCTAATACTACAATAAATAACAATTCTATTTGGAACAACACAAAAGGTTTAGTTTATCAAACTACTAATCCACTTTGGGTAGTTAATGCAGAAGATAACTATTGGGATAACACGAATGGTCCTGAAGTTGATGATACTCCTGCTGGTAACACTCAATATAATGCATATAATGTTGGTTTCCAAGGTGAAGTTATTGAAACAGATGCAAATTCAACTGTAGATTATATTCCTTGGAGAAGATTTAATACTGATTATACTACTTCAAAATCTGCTGGTGCAAGATTTGCTCCAATCGTTGTTACAAATTCAGCTAATGTATTAGTTGCAGATCCTTATTTTGCAAACTTCTCTGATGCAGATGTAGCGGCTGTTGCAACTAACAACGTTTATGTATATCAAGGTACTTATACTGAATCTTGGACTTTGATTTCTGATAATATCAACTTTATCGGTAGAAAAGGTACTTATAATGCTTCATGGATAAATACTCCTGCTGCACTTACTTTCGACAATACTTTCCCTGCAACTTCAGGTAAAGGTGCCGGAACTGATGCTCCAATTTTAACTTCAGGTGCTGCAAATATTATCACAATGAATGGTACTGCTGATAATAACACTTTCAAAGGATTTGTATTCGATTGTGGTGTCAATTTAACTGCACAATCATTCTTTACAATTGGAACAGCTAATCCAGACAATAACTTAATTAAGTATTGTACATTTACTAACATTAGTACTAATGATAAAGCTCTTAACTTCACTACAGGTGGTATTAATGGTTTTGAAGTTACAGAATCTAAATTCACTGGTGAACCAACTGGTTCGGCTACTTGGTTATATATTAAATCTGATGCTTTAATGCAAAATATTACTGCTAACAATAATGATATTTATTCAGCACAAATTTATTTGCAAAATGGTGCAGCTAATATTGTTAATCTTGACGTACTTTACAATGAATTTAATGATATTTTGTACGGAGTTTATATTGATCCAACAATTTCAGCTGGAACAATAAGCAATGTTGAAATTTTCAATAATAAATTTAAAGAAGGTGCATTAGAAGAATCTGCATTGTATGTGAATTATCAAGCTGGTAACGTTAGTAACGCAGCTGTATGGAGTTCAATACACTTCTCAAACAATACTATGGAATTCAATTCAACTAATATAGCTGTTGGTTTTATTCCTGCATTTTTATCTTCAGGTAATCCTCCTTCATCAAACCTTCTTGCTACTTGCAACTGGTGGGGCAATGGAGCAGACGCTACATTAATGACTGAAGGACCAACAAATCCTTATAACGTTAATGGTGATGGTTTGATTGCTTCAAATCAAGTTGATTTTACACCTTGGTTGAACAATGCTGGCAATAGTGCATCATTTGGATTTACTCCAACTGGCACATGTAATGCTGGTGAAAGAGTATATGTTAATACAACAGGTAATCCTGCAACAAGAACAATTGTATTCCCATCTATGTATGCAGCTTTGAATCACGTTGATGTATTAAGTGGTACAAACGAATATATCTTCATTGATGAT
>JANJUO010000217.1 GCA_024710535.1 bacterium | reverse complement strand
GTCAGTCAAATCAGGTAATGCTGTATAAGCAACATCAGCAAAACCAGCAGTTTCTGCCGCACCATCAAAATTGATACTATATTCATTAGCACCATTTGTAAGTGCTGAATATTCTATCTCTGCATCTGTGTTATAGCAAACTGTTGGGTTAGCATCCACTAAAGTAATAGTTGGAAGTGGGTCCACAGTCAAATCAAATTCATCAGTATTATGAACATAGTATGTTGCATCCAATTTTGCAAGTGCTTCAATTGATAATGTTCTTGCACCTGTTCCAACATTTGTAATCTCAAAAGTCCAAGTGTCATTTGTTTTTCCATTATGACCAACAAGTGGAGTTGGAGCAATTGGATTCCAAGCATTTACTAATGTTGAAAGGTAAATCACTGAAGTTGCTGATGGAACTGTATAAGTTTGCTGTGGTACGCCACCGCCAGCCCATTTAATTACAGCGCCTGAAGGAATTTGTGCACCAGCAGTTACAGTTATTCTTGCATCTGCTTTCACATCTGTTGGGAGATTTGTGATTGCTGGATAGGAAGTTACTGTTGAGAATTGTAATGCTGAGCCATCGCAAACTGTGATTGCAGTTTCAGTTACACTCATTGTTGAATTAGCGAATGCTAATGTGAATGTTTCGGCTGTTGCCAAATTAACTTCATTTTCTTTTACATCTACATTCAATGTATAAGCAACTGGAGTGAAAGAAACTGTTCCAGTATAAGGTGCATCAAATCCACTAAAAGTAATCACCCATGTATTTGTTAATCCATCATGAGCATTTAATTTAGTAGCAGTTGAATTTAAGATTTCACTCAAGTATAGACTTGGTTTAGCACTGCCAGTTACTTCATAAGTAGAACCAAGTACTTCACTGCCATTATATTTAACTGAAATTACTTTTGTACCAACTGGAAAATCAGTTGTTGAACTAATAACCGCATCAGTCAAAACCGCATCAGGTGTTGAAATTGTTGCAGGGAAAGTTACAGTTTCAGTAATAATAACAGGAGTTTTTGTTATTGTTGCTATATTGGCAATATCAGTTGTTGTTACATTAGGCAATACAACAAGCGTTGCTCCTGCAGTATAATCAGCATCGCAAACACCACTCTTATATTGTGCTCTATACTGATAGCCATTCATATCATCAGTTACAGATGATACTGTAAGCGTTGCAGTTGTTACATTACTATAAGGTGCTACATTAGTCAAACTTGACCAATTAACACCATTATTTGTGCTAACTTGCCATACAATACTACCAACTGTATTAGTTGCATCAGTAGTAAATGTAGTATTAGTACCTGCTAATACATATTTATTAGATGGGGCTGTACCTTTTACAGTAACAGGGTCAACTGTAACAGTAACTGGCGTGGTATAAACCGTACCGCAACTGCTTGCAGAAGTTTGTGCTAATCTGTATTGAGTAGTTGCAGTTAATGCCCCTGGAGTATAAGACAAACCAGTTTGTGCATTAACATTAGCCCAATCATTTTCACTTGGATTTTCTACTACTGTTACTTGCCATTGATAAGTATATGGAGTATTTCCACCAGTAGGTTCGGCATAAGTTAATACTGTAGGAGCAGTGTTATGACATATAGTTTGTCCATCGCCAGCAGAAATTGCACCCGCAACAAGTTGTTCACGAACTGTAACAGTAACGGGATCAGTTTCTACTAAACCGCAACTACTTCCAGATGTTTGAACTAACCTGTATTGTGTTGTTGCAGTTAATGCCCCTGGAGTATAAGACAAAGTAGTTTGTTCAGTAATATTTGTCCATTCATCTGGTTCAGGTTCAGTATTAAGATACTGCCATTGATATGAATAAGGAGTATTTCCACCAGTTGGTTCCGCATAAGTTAATACTGTAGGAGCAGTATTATAACATATTGTTTGTCCACTACCAGCACTTATCGCACCGGCAGTGAATACACCATATATATTAACGTCAGCAGAAACAGTACCACTATTGCCAGCATTATCTGTTACAACAACAGAAACTTGTCTGCTACCAGTACCAGTAAAATCAACTGTTGCAGATACATCATTACTTGCACCATCTATTGTACCGTTTGCTAAAACGCTCCAAGAGTAACCTGATTCAACTCCAGACCAAGCATTTACATCAAATGTATAAACTTTGCCTGTAACATCATTAGCACATAAGTTTGTAGGTGCCGCACTAAATGGATTAGTAGGGAAAGTATAAACAGTTCTGATTGTTGACCATGGAGAATAAGAGCCATTTTTGAATGCTCTCACTCTATAATAATATACAGTATTTGCAGTTAAATCAAATAATTCATAAGAAGTTTCTAATCCAACATCCAAAGTTTCGATTGGAGATAAGCAGTTTGCATCGTTATCATAAGCAAGTTCGTAGAAATCACTTCCACTCAAACCAAGATTGTTATCCCAATTAGCAAAAAAACCACTACTTGTAAGATTAGTAGCCGCTAAACTTGTTGGAGGTGTTGTTCCTTGTTGTGTAGTAAAAGTACGCGGATTGCTTGAGCCGACATCAACATTAACCGCATCAGAGAGGTCATTATTGAACTCATAAACCTTCACGTAGTAAGTTGTTCCGGATGCCAATCCAGACAATGTGAGAGTTCTTGTTGTGCCAGATAGTCTTCCGATTACTAAAGAACCGGTTTCACCAATAGCATCAGCAGAAGCCAATGTACCATTAGCATCATAGCCACTAAGACTTCCATAGGCTTGGTCATCAAGTGCTGTATTTGTTGCAGTCCAATCACTGCTTGCAGTTCTTATAACCACAAACCTGCCAGTGCCACCCGAACCATTGGTCCAAGTCATCTTGACACCTTCCGAAGAAAGCGAACTGAAAGCAATGTATTTAGCCTGCGTGGACGGAGGTCCAGCAACAGCATCAACGAAGCTTATCAGCATAATTGCAATAGCAATTACAAAAAGCGAGGTAAATTTTCGCATAGGTAATCCTATAAATAAATGAAACATAAAAAAATTTATAAAAACCGTAATATTTTCTTAAATCTAACTTACTATATATACAAAGAACATCTAAAAACATTAAAATATTTTTTTTGCACTTTCTCCAACAACAATATAAAAGTTTTTTATTTATTTGCAAAACTTTTATTGGTTAATATTTGGTTAATTTTTATTCAGTAATGGTTTTGGGAAGTATTTCAGATGACTTTTGGGATATTTTGGCAGAAATCTTCAGTGGCTTAATAAATGATAAATAAGGATTTAGCAGAGTTATGAATTACAAATGAAAATGTGGAAAATTTCTTGCCGCTTTATGTAACCCAACAGCATTTTTTTTTGGATTTGGAGAAAAAAGTGTGGAGAATATTCAACAGAATGAAAAAACTTGTTTGGATATAGCCAGAAGAATGGAGACAGCAATAAGTGTGCCAGAAAAGGGGCGGAGGAAAGAACCTCACCCCGACCCTCTCCTAAAAGGAGAGGGAGGAAGAAAGGAGTCGGGGATGTCATAGGACGGGGGACGAGGGACGGGGAATGGAGATGTCATAGGACAGGAATTAATTACGAATTACGGGGATTGGGTTTCGGGGATTGGGGATTGGGGATTGGGGATTTACAGACATCCGATGTTTTGCATTCAATATGATGAATCTATTTTTGGTGTTGTGGAGATTATGAAGGAAACACCGGATGTCTTAATTCAAGCATCGCCCCTTGCTTTTGATTTAATGCAGATGTGCCACACTTTTGAAGTGTGGCACATCTATTCAAGCATCGTCCCTTGTCCCTTGCATTAGTCCCGCGCCCCATTCCCTCGTCCCTTGCTTTTGTTTTGCAATAATCAAATTCAGATGGACTCCACTTCGCTTAATGGCAAATATTCAAATAACATCAAATTCAATAAAAAGTGGAGTCCATCTAAGAGATTGAGCTATTGGAAAAGAGATTTCATTTAATGCAGATGTGCCACACTTTTGAAGTGTGGCACATCTTTACATTGATCTGGAACAGACATCCGATGTTTTACAATAAATATGATGAATCTATTTTTGGTGTTGTGGAGATTATGAAGGAAACATCGGATGTCTTAATGATTTGCTGTATTCAGCAACGTAGTTGCAAAATATCAGTAGAAAATTAATTGACTATATCCCAAAAGCAACGTAGTTGCGACATAAAATCATAATTTATATGTCGCTCCTACGGAGCTAATATCGTGCTTGGTTCTGCATTGCTACTATCGAGTAGGAGGCGGGTTTTCCCCGCCGTCCTCTCACACCACCGTGCGTACCGGTCTGGTACACGGCGGTTCGTTAATTTCAATTTGATACAAGACTTGACAGCTCAAAATATCCTAATGATCGAAAG
>JANJUO010000209.1 GCA_024710535.1 bacterium | reverse complement strand
GAATTATATCTGAATTGCCTTCAAATCTGATTCCTGCATTTCCTTTCAATACAATCACCCATTCATTCTCTTCTTGATCATACCAAAAACCATCCTCCGATCTTTGCCCGAAAGAAATAATTCTTTCGATGCGGAAATCATTAGAATTTTGGAGTATTTCAATAATTTCCGCATTAATTGAATTCGGAATATTTTCAAGAAAATTTGCTTTCATAACAACTACATATATCTGTGAATTTTTCCATCTTGTAATTTGAAGTTAGGTTGATATGGTAATGGAACTCTTCCAAAACAAACTCCCATATTTTCATACAAACTCACTTCCTCCAGTTCAACATTTCTCTGCTTGATTGCATCTCTTGTTTCCATATATGTAACATCATCTGCCTCTACTCCAACAACGGTTACGCCATTTATACCATTCATCATCAACATAGCCGCAGCTGCGCCCGCTTTTTTGCCAAATGTTACATCATAAGCACTTGTGTAGCCGGTTCGCACCAAATGACCAAGCTGAGCCTCTCTAATTTCTGGGCGAGTATAAAGTCCTTCCACAAATATTCCCTCTTCCGACAATACTACATCCCAGTCGCTATCATCTTTCATTTTATGCTCGAGTTGTCGTCTGATATATTGACCAACCCCTGTAAGTCTTTGATGTCCAAATGAATCGGTAGAGGTTTCATCTGTAAATAATTTACCATCTTTATTCTTTAGACCTTCCGCCGCAACAATAATATAGGTTGAACCCTTAACATCACTTGCTTTTAATCTTCTGATATATGTTTTCTTGAAATGCTCATACAACACATCATAATCTACTTCAATTTCAGGTATTAATATACAATCTGCATCTGCACCTAATCCACCACGGAGAGCTGTATGTCCGGAATATCTGCCAAATACTTCAATAACCAAAGCACGATTATGAGTAATTCCTGTTGTCCAAAGTTCATGAGTAAATGTTGAAATTCTATTTATAGTGGAATCGCCGCCCACCGAATATGTCTGCAGATCCAGATCCATTGTTTTAGGTACGTGATTGCACTTTATTCCATGCTCAATCAAATCAACAACAACCGATCCTGTATCATCACCACCGGCAATTATCAATCCATCAATTTTATGCTTGGTTAATCCCGCTTGAATTTTGTCATATTTGTTTTCATCTTTGATTTTGCTAATTTTCACTCGAGAGTGCCCTGCCTCAGAGCCGGCAACACTTGAATGAATTCTATCCACTTTATGCGAATCCAAAGTCAGTGGCTCCAAATCAATCAAATTATAAAGACCGGCATAGCCATTTGGAATTAAGCATGCTTCAATATTAAAATTTAATGCGGTTCTTGCAACTCCGGCAATAACTGCGTTCAAACCACCACAATCACCACCACTTGTAATAATTCCGAGTTTCTTGATTTCAGCCATATAATCTCCTGATAATAGAATTTAATAACATTATTTATTTGCGAATCAAATTTAAGTAATCTAAAACACAAAACTAATAATTTTTTTTTGAATAGATAATAGAAAATAAAAAAATAAATTTTTTACACTGATATTTTTTCTTAATTTTAGATAGTTTATGATATTAATTTTTGAAAATTTAGGTTTTTTTATGAATATTTTATTAATAGGAAGTGGCGGCAGGGAGCATAGTATTGCTTTATCATTATCAAAATCAGAGTCAACCGAAAAAATTTATTGCACTCCCGGAAACCCCGGAATTGCTAATTTATCTGAAATTGTGGAATTGAATATTTCAAGTCATATTGATGTATCAACATTTTGCAAATTAAAAAATATTGATTTGGTGGTGATTGGACCTGAGCAACCGCTTGCCGAAGGTTTGAGCGATTATTTAAGAACAAGTAATATTAATGTATTTGGACCAAGTCAATTTGCCGCACAATTAGAAACATCAAAAGATTTTGCCAAGTCAATTATGTTTAAATACAACATTCCAACTGCATTTTATCGCACTTTTGATTTATCACAATACGATGATGCGCATCAGTATATAGATTTGCATTCATTGCCTATAGTTTTGAAAGCAGATGGTCTTGCGGCTGGAAAAGGTGTAATTATTGCAGAATCTCATTCAGAAGCACATGAAGCATTGAATATCATTTTTAATGGTGAATTTGGAAATGCTGGAAGCAAAGTTGTAATTGAAGAATTTATGCAAGGAGAAGAGGCATCGGTTTTTGCAATCTGTGATGGAACAAATTATTTTATTTTGCCATCAGCACAAGATCACAAAAGGATTTTCGAGGGTGATTTAGGCAAAAATACAGGTGGAATGGGAGCATACTCGCCGGCACCGATTGTTGATATTGAATTAATGCAAAAAGTGGAAAATCAAATTATCAAACCACTATTAAATGGTATGATGAACGAAGGGCATCCATATATTGGCTGTTTGTATTGTGGATTGATGATCAAAGATAATAATCCAAAAGTTGTTGAATTCAATGCCCGTTTTGGAGATCCCGAAACTCAGGTAGTATTGCCATTGCTTGAAGGAGATTTTGCGAAATTATTATATTCTGCTTCGATTTCGGATTTGGATTTGTATGCAGTTCGAATCGCTCAAAATAAATATTCTGTTTGTGTGGTACTTGCGTCAAATGGCTATCCTGATAAATTCGAAAAAGGTTTTGAGATAAATGGAATTTCTGAAGCAGAAAAAGATGGAGCAATAATATTTCAAGCAGGAACAAAATTAAATAATGGTAAAATTGTAACTTCAGGCGGTAGAGTGCTTGGTGTAACTTCGATAGGATCATCTTTGGAAGACGCTGTAAGCAAAGCATATAATGCAGTCGAAAAAATTGAGTTTAGTAATAAATATTATCGCAATGATATTGCACATAAGGCATTAAAATAATGAATCTACACGAATTAAGCAGTGATTCTCACGTTTACAATTTATCATTCAATGATGGATTTGTGAGTTTTGTATTTGAAGATTATGTTTCAGATAGGATTTTCGAAGTGAGAATCAAAACAGATGTTGCTTTTTTGAATTACAGATTGGATGAATTTGCTTATGAATATTGCTCATTGCGGAAATATAATCTCAATGAGCATTTGCAAATTGATGAAAAATCAAAATTTTATATTATGCCGGCAGATTTTATTTCACAAATGAAAATTGCCAGACAAAAATTTCATCTGGCAATCGGGTTGAATTCTAATGAATGGAAAGAATTTATTCAAGTAATTGGCTATGGTATAATCATCGCTTGTCCGATAAAATCTTCCGATAGCATTGATATTGTTGAAATTGGATCGATGATAAACATCAGTCCGAATTAATTACTATTAAAAAATGGTGATTCCTTTACATTACCATAACCATTAATTGTTAAGTCAGGCAAATCAGGATCGTTTGTTGTTAATTTTACTCGCAAATTAAGAGCACCTTTCTGATTAGGTCTGATTTTTGCAACTAATTCAAATGTTTCGCCCGGCTTGATTACCTTGCCTTTTTTGATGTTTATTGTCATTAATGCAGGTGCAATTTCAGCATCGGTAATGGTTATTGGCTTTGAAGTAGTATTTTTGATTTTCAAAGTTGCTTTGCTTTCCAATCCAACTTGCAAATCTGTAAAAGTTAGAAATGTTGTTGGAGTAACTTCTAATGCTCTAACTACATTTGCTTTCAAGTTCAATACAAATAATGGAGTTGATGGGTCATTCGATTCGATATTGATATATTTTGTTATCGGACCGGATGTACCGCCAATATTCAGAGTTACTTTGAGTTTGGTTGATTCGCCCGGCTCAAGTTCACTTTTTTCTAATGGGGCAGTAGTACAGCCACAAGTTGGCTTTACATTTTTTACAATCAATTTTTGATTGCCCGAATTTCTAATCACAACATCCTTTTTTAGAGGGTTATCTTTGGGAGATATTTTACCCCAATCACAATTCTGACCGCCAACAACATCAATTTTGGGTTGGGCAGAAATTGATAAAAAAGCAAGAAAGACAAATGCAATTGCTATATTTTTTATGCTTAACATAATAAAAACTCCAATTTTTAATCTATTTAATTCAAAAAATTTCAGATTTAACAAATAATTCAAGGTTTTAAACGAAAATACCTTTAATATTATTGCTTATGTTGATAATATTTTTTAATTTTGGTGTATGATAAGACTGCTAATCATAATAATACTTGCAAATTTTCATTTATTTGCAATAGAATTTTCGGGAAGAGTTGTTTCTGAAATAACTCCTGAGAATAAATTTGTCAATATAGGTCCCGTTTTTATAAACGATAGCATCTTTTTTAGATTTCATTTAATAAATGACGGTACCCAAGATTTATATCTTCGTGAATTTTTTCCGACTTATATAATGGGTTTGAGCGAATTGGATCCGGGCGAAAATCAATTTGAATTGTTTTCTACTAAATCTCCTGAATTACCAATTACTATCAGAAATAATTCTAATAATCCGGATACTTTAACAATTAGATTTACCAGCAGAGATTTGTTCCGCTCGAAATTGGGATGGCATAACGCTAATTTCCAACTTGGTTTATCGAAATTTGACAATGTACTCGAAACCGTAACCCTCGACACATTCAAATTGAAAGCAAAAAAAACAAACCTTTTCATTGATGGATTTGATGATTTGATTAATTTCGATTCAATTATGATTTTTCCTCCCAATGAAATTTCTTATAATTGGAGATTGAAAAACGTTACCTATTCTACTATTATTATAGATAAGCAAATTGAATCTTTACTTACTCAGCCGGCAAATTCTCCGGAATTTACTATTAGCAAATACCCTGATTTTTATCAAATTATTAAGAAAAATATTCTAAATTATAACATTAATTATTATCCGACAAACAAGGGAAGAGATTCGCTTTTATTGAAAGTTCAATATCATCCTGATCCAACTCTATATCCGGATTCTGTTAATTTTGCAAAAGTTATGATTATTGCTACCGGAGTTGCTCAGGAAATCGGAATTATTTCCACGAATGTAGATCATTTCAAAGATACGATTGATCTTGGCTCTGTCAGATTAGGCAAAGAAATTTCTGTGGAGTTGAACCTCAAAAATTACGGAAATATTCCTTTTAATGCAAAGTCTTATAAATTTATCAAAGATTTATCGAATGAAATTGACGATAGATTTGTTCTTTTGGAGCAATTAAACAAAAATAAAAAACATCTAAAGCCCGATAGTATTGAGCGAATTATATTTAGTTTCAAAGCAGATAAATTGGGTGCATTCTTTGCAGAATTAATTATTGAAAGCGACATCGAAGATAGAAAAATTCGTGGATTTAATAATTCCCAAAAATTCCTGAAATTCTATATCAGAGGCAAGGTTACTTCGCCACTTTTATCTATCGGAAGCGATACAGTTGACTTTGGAAATGTGAATGTTAGCAGTCCCGTTTGTGAATCTTCGCAGGATACAGTTTTGCGATTGAGAAATTTGGGTAATGAAATTTTAAGAATTTCAAATATTACAATTTCTCCACAGTATCCTTTATCAAGATTTTTGCTTGAAGAAAATTCTCTTGAAATTGCACCAAATTCTGATGGATTCATCAAAATCAACTTCAATCCACCTGTTACAGATTTCAAAACATATACTGCGGATTTGATTCTGACAACAAATCAGCCCATAAATCCTGAAATTAGATTAAAATTAATTGCAACTTCGATTGCTCCAGTGAATGCAAATTTACTTATTCCTAATGATTTAAAAGCATTTCCTGGAAATTCTATTTTTGTTCCGGTAATTTTGCAAAATGGTGCAAGCAACTTGAATTATTTTGCTAATTCTTTCAAATCTCAATTGAATTACAATCAATCTTTGCTTGAATTTATCGGTATTCGCACCGTTGGCACTGCTACAGATGGCGCGATAAATATGGGAGATCAAACAGAAAAGCCGGGCAAAAACTACATTGATATCAATCTTACTCTTCCGGTGAAAACGTATTTCAATACGCAAAACGATACTCTATTTTTTATTAAATTTAATACCTATCTTGGCAATGATGAAAGCAGTCAGATATCGTTAATCAATCCTAAATTTGCTGATGAAAAGTGCGAAGATGTTTTGCAATTAAATATTACTACCGGCTTGTTTTCTACTGATTCTGTTTGTGGGATTGATAAGAAAATAGGCATTTCTGCTCAAAATCTTATCATAAATAATTTTTATTTTTCTAATACAAACCAGCAATTTTTCATAGATTTTACCACCTTGAAAAATGGTGAATTGACAATCAAAATCTTTGATTATCTTGGCAAATTTATAAAAAATTCAACAACACAGAATTTGAATATTGATAATTATGCAAAGGAAATTAACCTAACGGGTTTGAACAAAGGTATTTATTTTATCGAAGTAAAATTTGAAGATTTTTGTGAATATTTTCCAGTAATAATTAATTTCTAATGTTAAAAAAGATTTTATTATATTGTTTTATATTTTTATTGGGA
>JANJUO010000088.1 GCA_024710535.1 bacterium | reverse complement strand
CTTCAGGCAGAAATTGACACAATTCAATCGCTTGCAATGAATATTCATGAATAATGAAGTGTCTGAATTTTCTGATTTGTTTGAATTCATTTGCAATTTCAGGATTAAAAATCACTGGTAAAATTTCGTTACCATTATTGTCAAAAAATTGAAAAGTTTTATATGCAAATCATCTCCATAAGGTAAAGTAATGTTGTTGAATTTACAAATACGTTTCAAAATGTTCTCGATTCCATTATAAAACTCGGAAATAAATTGATTCATTGCCGCAAACAACATTGAATATTCAACACTTACTGCGTCGTTGGTGGGCGTGTAGATTTATCTGTTACAAATATTTAATCCCTAACGGGGATTTTCAAGGAATTTTATAATTTATTTAATTATCAACTATGAACATTTACAGAAAGCGTAAATTTGTTTAATTTGGATGAGTAATCACATCAAAAAACTCCTAAATTGATTAATAAATCTTTTTTATCAAAATTTTTCTTGGCAAAATAATAAATTTAGTTTAATTTCGTAATTGTAATTGTATTAAAAATTAATTTGAGTTTTATTGAATATACTTATACTTTTTTAAAATAATTTCTGTGTTTAAACGGAATAAATCAAGTTGGATGTAAGAATTTACTTCTATATTTAGATTTTAGATTTTTTAGGGATAAGTATATTATGAAATTTCAAAGCATAAAACAAATCTTACCGTTTGTAATAGTTTTCTTGATTGCAGGATTTTTGCATTCAAATGAAATTAATATCATTAAGTCTAATTCGAAACAATTAATATTCGAATATTCACCGGAAATAATATCAATAAAAGACTATAAAACTAAGGATGGCAAACAATTTTTGCTTCCTGAAATAAGCAATACTAAATTTGCCAAAACAAACATTGGCTCTCCAATTGAATTAATTAGAAATATAAGTTTTGCAATTCCAGCTCCTAATTCATATAAAATAAAAAATGTTGAAATAATTGAATTTAATAGAATTAATGGAATTATTGCACCATATCCAACAACATCTATTACAATGGATATTTCCGAAAATAATTATACTTTTGATATTGGCTCATATAATTTATTCAATGGAAATGAATGGTATTCTCATGAATATTCTGGTATTGCGGCTGATGTTTATGTTGCTGATATAAATTTGGCGGTGGCGAGATATAATTCGGAAACAAACCAAATTGAAATTCCTAAAAAAATAAAAGTAACTATAGAATTTACTTCCTCTAATTTGAGCACTTCAAATTTATCAAGAAATAATTATGATTTTTTGATTAATTCTGATGTTGCAAAAAAATGGAGAATTTCTAACAATATCACTCAAAAAGATAATGAAGCTCTTTTGAGTGAAAAAAATAATAAAATTTCTGAATTGTCTAATGGTAAATGGCTTAAAATTCAAATAAATGAAACAGGAATCTACAAAATTACGGCAAGTCAACTCGCTTCTAATGATTTTAATGTAAGTGCAAATGATGTAAAAACAATAAAAATGTTCAGCAAAGGTGGCTCGCAACTCGATGAAGCTGTTTCTGCGGCATTATTGAATTATTTGGATGAGCAGGAAATAATAGTAAATACAAATTCTAACGGCAGTCTTGAATCGATAATTTTTATGGGTTTAGGCACAAAAGGTTTCAAAAGAGGTAAAGATGGAATTAAGAGTTATTTTAATGAATACACAAATCCTTCATATTACTTATTGACATTTGGCGGAAGAGATGGACTGCGAGCAAATGGAATTGCAAATTCAACAGAAACACCCGTTAATAATCCAACTCAATATACGAATAGAATATTTTTTGATGAAGATATAAATAATCCTTATGAAATGGGAGCTGGCAGACAATGGTTTGGCAGATCTTTCCTTTCTGCACCATTTATAAATCAATTATATGATTTGGATAGAAGTTCTAATATTCTTTATAGAATTGCATTTGCTCATCGTTCTTATGAAATTTACAATGTAACAAATGGTCAGGGCTGGTTTGATTTTTACGAAAATAATGATTCAATAGGCAGAATTGTATTATCAGGGATTTCTGGCTATACAAATAGTTTTTGGGGGCAGGGATATTTTACAAAATCGGCTAATAGTGTTGCACAAGATAATCGCAGTATTCTAAAACTTCAATATAATAACCCCAAAAATCCAAATGGTGCAATTCCATATCTTGACTTTTTTGAAATTCATTATCGCAGACCTTTTCTTGCAATCAATAATGAAATTGAATTTATTGCTGATACTACTTTGAACGGCTTGACTGAATTCAAAATCAACAATTTTTCTGGAGAGATTTATGGATTTGAAATTAGCGATACAAAAAAACCGAAATTATTAACAAACCGATCCAAGACCGGTGGAATGTTTATTTTTAACAGTGAATTGAATTCTTCTAATTACAACAGATATTACATTTCTTCGAACTTAGGAAAATCTCTTAAAATTGAAAAAACAGCCGTAAAGGGACTTCGTGAAAATTTTGCTAATACAGATGTAATGGTAATAACTCACAAGGATTTACTTGCATCAGCCGAAAAATTCAAAAATTATAGGGAGCAAAATTCAGAACTTACTGTTTCTGTTTTTTCAACAGATGAAGTATATAATGAATTTGCGGCAGGAAATCCTGATATTACAGCAATTAGAGATTTTATTGCATATAGTTATCAAAATTGGAGCAAAAAACCTCGCTATTTGGTATTATGGGGCGATGGTCATTATGATTTCAAAAATATTTCTACAAATAATGTAAATTACGTTCCAGCATATCAAACTCCTGATTTTGGTTTGGAAAGAGGCTATTTTGCAATTGATAATTCTTTTTGCACTGATGATTTTTATGGAAGAATTGTCGGAAATGATAACAGAGTCGATATAGCAATTGGCAGAATTCCTGCAGATTCACCCGAAAGAGGTATGTGGCTTGCCGATAAAATCAAACATTACGAGCAAAACTCCAGTACAGATGATTGGCGAACAAATGTAATTTTTGTAGCAGATGACGGACCGCAATCTGATAATCCTCCAAGAAATGATGGTGCAATTCACACTTCCGATTCTGAAAGATTAATAAATAATATATCAAATGATATTCAAGTTGATAAAATTTATATGGTTGAATATCCTTACGAAAGTGCAACAACTGGTCGCAGAAAGCCAAAAGTTACTCAAGATTTGCTGTCTGCAATCAATACTCGAGGCGGACTTATACTAAATTTTTATGGACACGGAAATCCACGTGTTTGGGCACATGAAAATATTCTTGATAGAGAAACTACAATTCCACAAATGCGAAATTTGGATAAATTATTCTTTTTAACTGCCGCTACTTGTGATTTTGGAAGATTTGATTTGACCGATATTAAAAGTGGTTCCGAAGAGATGCTTTACAGTACAGTTGGTGGTGCAATTGCAGTGCTTGCATTTACTCGAGTGGTTTATATTTCGGATAATTCTATTGTAAATCGATCATTATTTTCTAATCTTTTCAAAAGAGAAGAAAATACAGGAAAATATCTCAGACTTGGCGATGCAATGTTTAATGTTAAACAGACTTATTTTGATATAGGTGACCAAAAATTTGTTATCCTTGGCGATCCAACAATGAGATTGCAATTGCCTGATTATAAAATTAGAATTGATTCGATAAATGGAAATAATGTTTCTAATTTGAGTTCGAATATACTGATTAAAGGACTTAGCAAAGTAAGAATTTCTGCAACAATTATCAATCCTATAACCGAACAGCCACAAACAGATTTTAATGGAACAGCTGTTATAACAATGCGTGATGGCGACCAATATTATGAAATTTGGGAAAGAGATCCTTGGAACGAATCATCACAAAATCTTTTCATTTTCAATAAATTTGGCGGCGCATTGAATAAAAGTTCAGCTAATGTTGTTGATGGAAAAATAAGTGCAGAATTTATTATTCCAAAAGATATTAGTTTTAGCGATTCCACAGGCAGACTTTTTATGTATGCATTCACAAACAATTTGCAATCATTCGCAAAAGGTGTTAATTCTAATTTCATTGTTAATGGAATTGACGTAAATCAACAAAATGACAGCAAAGGTCCAGATATTTCGATTTATTTAGATTCTCGAAATTTCAAAGAGAATGATATCGTATCCGGCTCGCCACTTTTGATTGTTGATTTTTTTGATGAAAATGGAATCAATACAACCGGCTTGGGAATTGGTCATAGAATAGAGGCATGGATAGATGATGAACCTTTGCCGATTGATCTTACTTCAAAATTTTCAACATCATTGAAAGATGCAAGATATGGATCTACAGAAAATATACTTTATAACTTGAAAGAAGGTTCTCATAAAGTAAAAATTCGTGCTTGGGACGTTTTCAATAATTATTCGGTTAAAGAAACTTATTTCAGAATTTCTGACTTGTTTGCAGGACCAATAATTAAGAATATATACAATTACCCAAATCCTTATGAACAATTTACTAAAATTAGGTTTAGTCATAACATTACTCCGCCATTTGATGCAGAATTAAAAATATATAATTCACTTGGCGTTTTAATAAAAACAATCAAACAACGTCTTGGCACTTTAAGTATGTCCGAAATTGAATGGAATGGTTTGGACGAAAACGGAAATATTTGTCCTTCTGGAGCATATTATTTTAGCATAACTGCTTCAAATAATTATGCCACAACTACAGAATTTGGCACAATTTCTGTAATGATACGTTGATTTAATTAATTAGAAATAAGAATAAATATTAATAAAATTTTTGGATTTTTTATGAATAACATTAATAAAAGGGGCATAAGCCAAATGAGAGAAATCAGTAAAGTTGCATTTTGGGCATTGATTGCGTTTGCTACTTTGGGAACAATTGATATTAAAGCACAAGCGGGCGGTTCGGCTGTTCCATTTTTGCTTATTTCACCGGATGCACGCTCAAGTGCAAGAGGCGAGACCGGAACTGCAATAGCAGATGATATTAATGCAATCTATTGGAACCCGGCGGGTTTGGGATTTTTGGACTATTTTGATAAAAATTCAAATGCTCTTGGCGATGAAGCCGGAACAATTCCATACAGACAGGTAGCATTATCATTCTCTCCATGGCTTCCACAGTTTAATGCTGATTTGTTTTATAGTTATGGAACTATCGGTCAATTTTTCGAAGAATTGGATGGAACTGTTGCTTTTAATTTCGTATTTATGAATTTAGGTGAATTTACAAGAACCGACCAAGCAGGGAATGCTCTTGGTAAATTTACTTCAAATGAATTTGCTTTAGGAATTTCTTATGGAACAATCGTTGCTCCAGATTTATCAGTAGGCTTCCAACTTAAATATATTCAATCAAATCTAACACCTGTATCAGCAACAACCGGTGGGGAAGCAGGTACCGGCTTGAGTGCTGCATTTGACTTAGGTATTTTGTGGAAACCACAAGATCTTGGTATTTTAGGAATTAAAGACGAACTTTCGCTTGGTTTGAATCTTCAGAATGTTGGTCCAAGAATAACTTATATCCAAGAATCAGATCCATTGCCAACAACTTTGAGAATTGGAACTGCAATCAATCTTGTTAAAGATGAATTTAATGATTTGACTCTTGCAGTTGATTTTGCAAAATTGCTTGTTAAAAGAGAACAAAACGGCTCGGACGTATTGCCTAACTCATTGATCACTGCTTGGGAAAATCCCGGTGCAGAGTGGGCATTTGGCTTGGAATACTGGTATGAAAAAGTATTTGCATTAAGAGGTGGATATTTCTTCGAGCCAGCTGTATTGGGTAATCGTCAATTCTGGAATTTCGGTGTTGGTATTCTTTATGATATATTCCATTTAGATTTCAGTTATATCATGACTATCGAAGAAAATCATCCTCTTGGAAACACAATGAGATTTTCTTTCTTAATAGATTTATAATTATTTAAAGTTTGGTGATGAGCGGCAATAAAGAAAAAATTATTTGTACGCACTGCGGTGATGAATGCATAGAAACAATTATTCAAGAAGGGGAAAATTTTTTTTGCTGCACAGGTTGCCAATTTGTTTACGGTTTGCTTCAGCAAAACGATTTAGGCGAATATTATGAGCAAATAAAACTCGAAGGAGTAAAAGGTAAGAAATTTGAAGTTGATGAATTTTCGTTTTTGGATAATGAAAAAGTTTCGCAAGAAATTTTGAGTTACAAAATCGGAAACAAATCAAGCGTTCGGCTTTTTACTCCTCAAATCTATTGCAGTGCCTGCCTTTATTTACTAGAAAATCTTTTCAAATTAGACAATGGTATCACCGAATCAAGAGTTAATTTTCTTGAGAAGGAAGTTACCATTGTTTTTGATAATACAAGAACTACATTAAGAAGAATAGTAGAACTTCTTACTGCGCTTGGTTATAAGCCACAATTAAATCTTGCAAATCTTGATAAACCTAAGAAAAAGAACTACAACAAATATCTCTATCTTAAACTTGGCGTTGCTGGTTTTGCTTTTGGCAATATGATGCTAATGGCTTTGCCCGAATATCTTTCCGGTGGAAAGATGGAGCAAGATATTCAACATTTTATGTGGTATCTTAGTCTGTTTTTTGGCTTAGTTTCAATTTATCCGGCAACAGAATATTTCAAAAGTGCTTATTACGCTATCAAAGTTAAGCAAATAAACATTGATATTCCAATTAGTTTGGGTATTATTGCATTGATAGTACGCTCTTTTATTGATATTCTTTATCTTGAGGGCTCAGGTTATATAGATTCCTTGGCAGGGTTGATGTTTTTCTTGCTTTTGGGTAAAGTATTCCAGCAGAAAACTTATCATAGCATTAGTTTTGATAGAAATTTCAAATCATATTTTCCTCTTTCTGTAATCAAAAAAAATCAAGGTGCTCAAGAATATATTTCCGTTAAAGATATTAAAATTGGCGATGTGTTGCTGATTAGAAATAATGAAATTATTCCAACTGATGTTAAGTTATTAACTGAAAAAGCATTCATTGATTACGGATTTGTTACAGGCGAATCCAAGCCAGTTGAAGTGCTTGCCGGTGATAGAATTTTTTCAGGTGGTAAGCAACTCGAATCTGCTATAGAAGTAGAAGTTGTAAAGGAATTTCACCAAAGTTATCTTACTGAACTTTGGAATAATCAATCTTTTCATAAAGATAAAGAATCTTATATATCAAAATTAGCCAATAATTCCGCAAAATATTTCACAGCCGTAGTTCTTACTATTGCTTTGCTTAGCTTTGGATATTGGTTAACTATTGACACTAAAATTGCTTGGAATGTCTTTACTGCTGTATTGATTGTTGCATGCCCTTGCGCTTTGGCATTAACTCATCCATTCACTTATGGCACCGCTATGCGTGTGTTTGGAAAGAACAGTTTCTTTATCAAAAATGATAAAATTGTTGAGTATATGCATCACACTAAGAAAATTATTTTTGATAAAACAGGCACTCTTACTCAATTGAATGCGGCTGAACTTAATTTTTCTGAATTGATAGATGATTATACAAAAAAACTGATAAAATCTACAGTTTCAAATTCAACGCATCCTGTTAGCAGGCTAATTTTTGACGGAATTCAAACTGAGGATTTATTTGAAGTTGGCTCATATCAAGAAATTCCAGGAAAAGGTATTTCAGCAATGATTGACGGAAAATTCATAAAAGTCGGCAATTTGAAATGGGTGAAAAGCATTATCGGAACTGATAACACAAATAAAGAGAAAGGTGCAAATGTTAAGGCAGAATCCAAAGTTTATGTTTCAATTGATGATAATGTTATTGGCTTCTTTATTCTAAATTCAAGATTCAGAAATAATCTCAAATCTCTTTTTGATTTTCTTAAATCCAAAGCAGAAATTGTGATTCTCTCAGGTGATAACGAAAGTGAAAAAGAAGAATTATCAAAAATTGTTGGCAATGATGTAGATATGCACTTCAATCAAATGCCAGACGATAAGTATAAATACATTATAAATTTGCAAAAGCAAGGCCACTCAGTAATGATGATTGGAGATGGCTTAAATGACGCAGGCGCACTCCGACAGAGCGATGTTGGCATTGCAATAACAGAATCATCTGCAAACTTTACTCCCGGCTCAGACGGCATTTTACTTGCTGAAGAATTAGAAAATTTACCAAAATTTTTCAAACTTTCTGCTTATGCGGTTAGAACAGTTTATTATAGTTTGATAATTTCACTATTATACAATACTATCGGATTATTTTTTGCAGTTCAAGGATTATTAACTCCATTGATTGCGGCAATATTAATGCCTGTGAGTTCTGTAACAGTTGTACTTTTCACAGTGTTACGAATTAAATTATACTCAATAAAAATTAAATTGAAATAAATATGAAAATCAGAACAGAAGATCAACCATATTTTAATTTGTTCCTTTTTGTAATTGGATTTCTTCTGATTTTCAGCAGTATCACTCATTCAATAAATATTTACGATGAAGGCATAAGCATTCTTGGCTCGCTACAAATTTTAGACGGAAAATTGCCTTATCAGGATTTTTGGACAATTTATGCACCGGCACAATTTTATATTGGAGCCGGTTTTTTTGATATTTTTGGTGATCATCTTTTTTATTTCAGATTATTAAGCATTTTGATAGACTTTGCAGTTTGCATTGTGATTTACTTATTAGCATCAAAAATTTATGGAAAGAAAAACGCTTTTATTCCGTTTTTGATTTCTGCGGTATGGTTTTCTGCGATGCCAATGTTTGGCAGAGCAGTAACGGTTGGAATACTTGCAGTTCTACTTAGTAATTTATTTTTATTCTTCTTTTTCGAAAAAAATGATAAGAAATACCTTTTTCTTGCGGGATTAATGATTGGAATTTCTGCATTATTCAGGCATGAAATGGCTGGATATATTTATGGAGCAGAATTTTGGGCTGTATTTTTCTCGGGAATGCCAAATAAAACCGAAACAAGCGAGCCATTGAAATACAGAATAATCAAAGGATTTTTGAATGGAGTAATTTTCACTCTTGGTGTGATGTTTATTTTTGTTCCATTTGCAATGTATTTTCTGAATGTTGTTGATATAAATATTCTTTATGAAAATTTAATCAAATTTCCACTATCTGAATTTAGAGAATATCGTTCGCTTCCATTACCAACACCATTAAATTTCTTTGATAGAAATACCGGCTTAATGAGCAGAATAATGATGCTTTGGGAAGGTATAATTTATTATTTACCTTTGCTTAGTTTTGGATTGACTGCGTATTTCTTATATTGGCGTGTTCGCAAAAAGAAACTTGCTTTGAATGGTGAAATTTTCTGGAAAGAAATGTTGTTATTCAATATTGGATTGAATTTCTATAATCAGGCATTAGTTCGCTCGGATTTGGAACATTTGATCCCTGCATTTCTGATTTTTTCAATTCTTTTTTTAAGTTTAATATTAATTATTCCATATCCGAAAATCAGAAAAATTCTTATAGTTACAATTGCTTTGTTTGTAATGCTATTGCCTTTAACTCGCAAAATTCAACATACAAAGCAAATATTAACTAATCAGCATATTTCTATGAATGCTCCAAAAGCAAATTTCACTTTTGCCGAAAAAGAATATGTTGATAATTATAATCAATTAATAAGTTTCATCAAAACTAATACAAGTCAGGATGAATATATTTATTCGGGAAATACCAAACATGATAAATTTATATCAAATGATTTGATGCTTTATTTCCTAAGCGATAGAAAAATTCCAACCAAATACTATGAATTGCATCCCGGATTAACAACTACCGAGAAAATTCAATCCCAAATCATGAATGATTTAATTGAAAAAAATGTTAATTATTTGGTATTATTGAATCAAGAAACTATAAACGAACCTAATAAATCCTCCGTTTCAAGCAATGTTTTTATCTTAGATGAATTCATCAGAAAAAATTACTATAAAACTGCTGAATTTGGCTCTTATTTAATTATGAAAAAATATTGAAAATCAAATAAAAATTCAATCAAAAATTGAAAATCTTTCTATCTAATATCAATTAATTTTCTTTCAACAAAATATTTTCCAGCTTCAATCAAATTTTCAGATAATACAAATGCCTCTTTCCCGGAGCTAATTTTATTTATTTAGAATTTGTTTTGTTGTTTTGATTATTGATGTTAAATTGCAATTTATATTTATGCAAATTAGATTGATTGTATGAGAAAAAATGATTTCGAAAATATATTGTCGCGATTTTTGAGACGACTACAATCAGAATCAATGAACAATTTATTATAATTAAATCAATGAAAAAGATTTTTTTGTATATGATTTTTGCAATTTTGTTGATGTTTGAAGCAACTTTCTCTCAGAGGATGATGATTGTTGGTTTGGATACAACAAATTACCCGATTATCAACGCAAAATTTTTCGTTTTTGATAATAAAGGGAACATTATTAATAATTTTAATAAGTCGGATCTGAAAATTTTTGAAAATGGGCAGTTAATTGACAAAGTTGATGTCTATTGTCCGCCTCAAACTCCGCCAATTCCGATTTCTGCCGTTCTAACTGCCGACATTAGCGGCTCAATGGCTGGCGAAAGAATCAGATTTTTCAAAGAGGGAATCATACATTTTATCAATAATTTGCCATTGGGCATGAGTGAAGCCGCAATTTCTTCTTTTGATGATTTTAATTATCTCAACCAAGATTTCACTACAAACAAATCTAAGTTGTTGAATGCCGTTAACTCTTTGAATTCAAAAGCGGGTACTGATTATAATGCCGCTCTTATCAAGCCGTATTACGGTGCTCTTCAGATTAGCAAACAAGCGAAGAATGATAAAGTAATTATTCTTCTAACTGACGGCAAATCAAACACAGAAACACTAGTTGATTCTATAATTGAAGAAGCAAATTTGCAAAATTGCAAAGTTTTTTCTATTGTTTCAGCCATCAAATGTCCAGAAAGTTTGAAGATTATTGCAAATAATACCGGAGCTCTTTGGTTTGAAGATATAAATACCGAAGACGAAGCAAAGGCAGTCTATAATGCTATCTTGATGATTTCACAAAAGATAGAGCCATGCGAAGTGGAATGGAAAGCCGATCATTGCAACAGTAATTTGGTTATGATTGAATTCAATTTGGAATCGTTGAAATTAAAATCCAAAAAAACATATCATCCGCCTAAAAATAAAATTCCCAATATTGAAATAAAACCCGAAATTATTAAGTTCACTAATGGAAAAATTGCTGTATCTGAACAACAATTTATCACATTAAAAGCTATAAATTCTGATTTTGAAATTAAATATATTGAATTGAGTAATTCAAATTTTGATATAAATCCCAAATCTATCTCATTGAAATCCGGCGAGAGCAAGCAATTAATCGTTTCATACACTCCAAAAGACAGTTCTACTGCATTTTGCAAAGTCAATTTGATAAATGATGTTTGCGATAAGTCTTTTTCGATGTCGGCAAGTTTCACAAATTACAAAATTCCCAAAAAATACATCAAATTAATTGCTCCAAATGGAAATGAAGTGTTCATTGCAGGCACGAAAACCGAAATTTTATATGAGGGAATTGATGCGGATTCTCCGGTTGATATTGATTACTCCATTGATAATGGTTTTTCTTGGATAAATATTGCCACAAATGTCAGCGGCTTGAAATATGAATGGATTGTTCCGCCCACTCCAAGCAACATTTGCCTTGCAAGGGTCAGTGCAGGAGCAATTGATACCGCAATTGATTTGGAAATGGTGATGATTCCCAAAGGAAAATTCGTAATGGGCAATACCGGCAATTATATTGGGTATCCTGAGGAAAAGCCGGTTCATTCGGTAGAGATTAGCAGTGATTTTTTAATGTCGAAATATGAAATAACACAAAAAATTTACAAAACTATAATGGGAATTAATCCAAGCAATTTCAAGGGCGACAGTCTTCCTGTTGAGATGATCAGTTGGGAGGATGCGATTGAGTTTTGCAATAAATTGTCTGATTATTTTAATTTCGAGAAATGCTATTTAATTGAAGTTGATCCAAAATCTCAAAACAAATCTATTTCATGCAATTGGACTGCCAATGGATTTAGATTGCCGACCGAAGCAGAATGGGAATATGCCGCAAAAGCGAATACAAATTCTGACTATTATAATGGAGACTTGCTCGAATCTGACTGCACGCCGCTTGATTCAAACTTAAATTTAATTGCTTGGTACTGCGGAAATGCCAAATCGAATACTGCAAATGTTGGTTTGAAGCAAGCAAATTCTTTCGGATTATTCGATATGAGTGGAAATGTTTGGGAGTGGTGCTGGGATTATTTTGGGATTTATTCTACAGATTTCACAATTGATCCAACTGGACCTATAAATGGCACATCAAGGGTGCTCAAAGGTGGATCTTGGGTAAGCAATCCCTATTTTTGCCGTCCATCTTTGCGATATTCTTTCCCAGAAGGACGAAGCAACTCCTTTGGAATACGTGTAGTTCGCAAGGGAAATTAGAAATATAATTATTCAATTATAACTATTGATTTGATTGTAATATTCTACAACAATCATCCTTTAAAATTTATTTAGTTTGAAATAATTTATTAAAATATATATTAAAATAACAAAATATTCATACGAAAAAATAATTGTAGGGAACGAAGATCTGCATTCACTACAATTATAAATCAAACCAATCCCCATTAAAAATAGAAAATTTTTATTTTATATTCTTATTTATCTCGTAGAGATTATGATTATGGTAACAAACAGATTAACGTATAGTGCAATTATCTCGTAGAGATTAAATTATATAATCGCTATGCGATAATATACACTGGCGTTTCTTTTATTACCATTATTTAATCACTATGCGATAATAATTTTGGAAATAAATATATGTTCCATCCCTGCCAAAAGCGAGGATTTTTTATTTTATATTCTTCTTTATTTTGTAAATATTATGATTATGGTAAAAAAATGATCAACTTAATGCCTAATTATCTCGTTGAGATTAAATTATATAATCGCAATGCGATAAAATACACCGGCGTTTTCTTTATTACCATAAATTACATGCTATGCGATAATATTTTTATTTATAAATATCTACTTTACTTCCAAAATTATTATGTGTATATATAACAATATACTTATTTAATGTACAAATATTATGATTGATTAATAATAGAAACAGTGTTATTGAAATGAAATACTGCTGATTTATCAAAATAATACAATTAAATTCATAATAATATCGTTAATCAGTAAAAATATGAATTATGAATAGTATAGATAATATTTTAGGCAATCAACGGAGTTTCACGAGCTATCAACGGAGTTTCACGAGCTGTTAACGGTGTTTCACGAACGATTAACGGAGTTTCATGAGCTGTTAACGGAGTTTCACGAGCTATTAACGGAGTTTCATGAGCTGTAAACGAAGTTTCACAAGCAATTAACAAAGTATCACAAGGAATCAACAAAGTTTCACAAGGAATCAACAAAGTTTCACAAGTAATCAACGAAGTATCACAAGTAAGAAACTGAATTTCACAGGTCGTCAATTGTATTCTACATAAAACAAAAGATGTTTTACAATTATTGTTCGTAATTTTATAAGACAAATAAATTATTTATTTAAATGATATTACATTTTATTGAAGTATGAATTATTTTTTTTAATATTAGAATATATTTTAATAATTCTTAAAAATAATTAAATAATTAAAAAAAAATATACAATAAATTTCAGATATATTCTTTTTATAAATTATATTTATTATTTATAATGGAGATTTTTGTATATGGTTTCAAAAAAATTCAGTAAATCGTTTGATGATGCTTTAACTCAAGCATATCTTTTTCATACGAACTTCAATCTTAATAAAGATGAGTTCACAAATTTTTCTTCAATATTTCAAGATCCTTTTAGTGAAAATTTTGAAGAAATGATTGCAACTGCCGATAATTTTCCAACTTTTGAAGACGATCAAAATGATCAAGCAATTTATACTTTGCAAGTTGAAGAAACTATGGCAAAAGCACGAAATCATTTCAAAAAATTAAGCTTTAGTATTGATATTACTTGGCCCAATTCAGAAATTAATCAACGTGCTTTTAGGATGAATCAATTCGAAAGTGCTCGACAAATGCCACAAAAAATGATCAATTTGCTTCAAAATGCTTATTCAAAAGCAAATTCATCTACTTACCGTGATGGTTTGCTTGAAGGCGGATTCGATGAGGACGACATTGATTTGCTTGAAGGTCTTGAGAATGAATTAACAGAAAGATACAATCTTCAACAAGATTTCATTCAACAGACTTTTGAGAGAACCGAACAAAGAACTATTGCTTTCAATCGGGTTTGGGATGAGATGGTAAAAATTAGTAATGCATCGAAATTAATTTTCAAGAATTCGCCTGCAAAAATTGAAACGTTTTTGCTTTATCCTGAATTAAGCACAGGCACAGGCGGTGGAAGTGGCGGCTCTTCTCAAATTTCTGCACCAACTAATTTTAGGTATGACTTTGCTGAGAGAACAGTGAAATGGAATTCCGTAAGTGGTGCAACGAGTTACAAGTTAGAAAAATCTGATGATAATACAATTTGGGATGTTATGTATGAAGGTGAAAATACTGAGTATTTCACGGGCGAGATGCTTCCTGAGCATAAATACCTTCGCGTTCGTTCAAGAAACTCTCAAGGTATGTCAGTTCCTGCTTTATATAATGTAGTCTATAACTACATATTGAATGGACCGACTAATCTTACGCATAATCCTGCTCTTCCGGGCTTTACATGGGATGCTGTTACAAATGCAACTGCTTACGAAGTGCAATTACGCCTTGCTT
>JANJUO010000038.1 GCA_024710535.1 bacterium | reverse complement strand
AAATGAACTAATATTATTTTTTAATTAACTTCTAATCAAATTGTTTGAGTTTTATGGAATTTCTTTTGTAGAAATTGGTCAAGAATATAATACATAGACACAATAAAACTTATCAAAATCATCAAAATATATACATTGTTTTCTTTTACAATTTCAAAAATAGAGATAATTGTTGAATTGACTTTTGCAGTGATAAATGTATAATTTCCGGCAGAAGCACTATCTTCGGGTATCCAAAATACAAGCATTAAAATAAATGACAATGTAATTGTAGTTAGTATTTTGAAAAATAATGGCGAAATTACAGGTTTATATTTGTGGTTTTGAATTGCCTTTTTCAAATAAACCTGATCCATAATTTTCATTGTAAAGTCGGTTGAGACTTCATCTTTTGATTGGATCAATATTTTTTTTAATTGCTCATCCATTTTACACCCATTCCAATAATTCACTTTTTAATAGATTATCAAATTTTGAATACAACTTTTTTCTTGAACGAAAAAGTTTAGTTTTTATGTTAGCAGAAGCCAAATTTGTTATTTCCGAAATTTCTTCAATACTTTTTTCATCGAAATAATAAAGCACAATTAAGGCTCTATCTGTTTCTTCAAGTGAATCAAGAGCCAAATTTATGTATTTGATCTTTTCTTCATTATGCAAATTATCTATTGCAGAAATAATATTATCATCTTCCAGTGTTTCTTCTAATTCAGAAATATCAGATTTTTGTGGATTAAATTTTCTACTTGCAGAAATTGAAGTATTATAAACTATTTTATAAAGCCAAGTTGAAAATTTCGAGTTAACCCTGAATTCCGATAATGAATTAAATGCTTTCAAAAAGGCATCTTGTACACATTCTTCGGCAGATTCACGATTTTTGAGGATTTTCATAGCAAGATTAAACATAGAATTTTTATGTTTATTTATCAGGTGCGTATAGGAAAAAGTATTACCCTGTAGCACCTGATTTATGTAATATATATCATCTTCATACTTCATAATAATTTAGACGCTATGAATATGAAGCCGGTTTCAAACTTTTTATAAATCTTGCTCAATCATTTTCATTGCCATCATCAAAGCACCGTCAATTGCCGAACCAACAGGTTTTGCAAGTTTCAATTTTTCAACTGTCGCAATTTCCTTTTCGAGCATTTTTTTCAAAAGAGTATCAGCATCAATAATTCCGCCCATAAGCGCCACATTCACTTTGCTCTCTTTGAAATCTTTCATCAAAGTTGTTGGTAATTCCAGAAGATGTCTTGCAGAACGTTGGATAATTTCCAAACTGACTTCATCTCCCTTTTCGGCACATTCCATCAAATAAGGTGTCAGATTTTGATACTCAAAAACTCGTTCAGCATAAGCTTTCACAATTGTTCTTGGAATTTTTATATCAATCGATGGATATAGTTTTACAATCTTATCGGTTAGCATTGTGGCTTTCCCACGACCATCCAATGCGCGCACTACTGCTGTGAGCCCTTCTCTCCCAATCCATGCTCCACTACCTTCGTCATCGAGTTCGATTCCCCAGCCTCCACAACGATTTAGTTTATTTTTTTCTGGCTTTGCAAGAGCAATCGAACCGGTTCCAACAATAACCATAATTCCATTTGCTCCACCAAGAGCACCTTCAAGAGCAATTTCCGCATCCGAAGTAACCATCAAGTCAGAAAATTTAATGCCTTGACCTCGAGCCAATGTTTTAATCAGTTGTGCAGATCTTTTCTTTTCTTCTTCAAGCCAAACACCGGCAACTCCAACCACCACCGCATCAAGTTCGGAAACTTCGATTTCTGCTTTATTGCAAAGTTCAACAATCATATTCAAAGTGCGTTCACTTGATTCTCCAACGCCAACAGCACCGATACGAGTAGTTCCGGCTTTCATTTCTGATTTGATTTGTCCGTCTGTGTAGAGTACACCGTGAGTTTTTGTGCCACCACCATCAATTCCGATAATAGTGTAATCTTTAGGAATATTCATATTATGTATCATTTTCTCAATTTTTAACCAAAATCCGACAGTAAAACACAATAATAATGCCAAATAATTGAAAAATAAAAGAATTTTCAGCATTATTTTAAATAACAAAAATAAGTATAATTTTTGTAATTAATCAATTTAATTTCAATCATAATATCAAATTTTTCATTACTTGTTTTTTATTGATTTGAATTTCACAATATTTAATCAAAAATATAATATTTAAGTTTTTTAATCGTATAATTGAATTAAATTAAACTTTTTTTGATCTAATGTGTCAATATTATGTTTAATGTTTTAAAAAGGGGATTTTATATGAAAAAAATATTACTTTTAGTTTTAATTTTTACAAATTTGAATATGTATTCACAATATAATTTTTCTGAAGTTGACAAAATTTTTAATGATTCTATTAATGTAATTTCAGGATTTGGAAAGGGTGCTTCTTTATTACTTATTAAAGATGGACAAACTATTTATGATAAGGGCTTTACCCTACCCGGAGAATCTGAATATACTTCTTCAAAAGTGATACCTATTGCTTCTGCAAGCAAATGGCTTTCCGGTGCAGTTCTTATGAAAATGGTGGATGAAGGTATTCTTAGTTTGGATGATACTCTTGGTAAATTCTACCCAAATCTAACTCATCCAAAATCTTCAATTACAATCAGACAGCTTTTTTCTCATACTTCAGGATTTCCTGCAAGTGAAGAAACCGCTTGTCTTAATGATAAAACAGTAACTTTGGATGAATGTGTAAATCAACTTCTTGAAATTGATTTAATTGCTAATCCCGGCAGTGTTTTCGGCTATGGTGGTATTTCTATGCATATTGCAGGCAGAGTAGCAGAAATTGCTTCAGGAATCAAAATGAGTTCGGGTTTGCTTTGGAATAGATTGTTTGAAAGTTACATCAAAGAACCTTGCAAAATGCCAAATACAAGATACGGCTTGAATCCAATAAACGAAACCACTAATCCGAGAATTAGCGGTGGAGTTTATTCTAATGCTTATGAATATGCCAATTTTTTGCAAATGTTGATAAATAATGGTAATTTTTCGGGAAAGCAAGTTCTATCCGAAAAATCTGTTAATGAAATGCATAAAGACCAAACAAACAATGCCAAACTTCTGTTTTCACCGCATACCAAATACACATATCTATCAAGTGGAAAAACTGAATTCAAGTATGGCATAGGTAATTGGAGAGAGCAGTCTGTCACTAATCCAATTGAAGATTTTGAGCCATCATCGCAGGGAGCATTTGGATTTAGCCCTTGGATAGACTACAAAAGAAATGTGATTGGTGTATTATCTGTTTTTAGCGATTTAGATGTTGTGATGCCTACTTACGTTAAGGTCAAAAAAGCAGTTCGCGAGGCAATCGACAAAACTAATTCAGTTAAAGAAATGCAAAAAAATAAAAAATCACTCGGTCTGCAAATCTCTCCAAATCCTGTAGTTTCAAATGCTGAATTTAGTTTCTATTTACCTAAACAAGGCGATGTTTCAATCAAAATATATAATATTTTAGGTAATGAAATTGAAACAGTTGTCGAGAAAAATTTGGCAGAGGGTGAGCATAAATTTAATATTGATTTATCGAAACATCCTTCTTCAATCTATATTTGCAAGTTCAAATACAATGAATTTATGGAATCAAGTAAATTTTATATATCTAAATAGGAAAATATTATGAAAAATCTAAAGTATTTCTTTTTGATAATTGCAATTTCATTGGGAGTAACTCTTTCATCTTGTGAAGATGGCGTTAATATCAATAATATCAATCTGTTTTCGACTGATGATGATGTTAAACTCGGTCAAGATTTGGATAATCAAATTTTGAATAATCCTCAAGAATATCCAATTTATAACAATGCTGATTGGCAAAATTATGTAAATAACATCAAAAATGAAGTTATCAAATCTCAATATATAGAATATAAAGACAAATTTCCATATAAAATGACTCTTATCAATTCAAAAACTGTGAATGCTTTTGCTACTCCGGGCGGCTACATATACATTTACACAGGTTTACTGAAATTTATTGATAATGAGGCAACTCTTGCGGCAATCATCGCTCATGAAATTGCACATGCCGAGCGCCGTCATGCCACAAAACGTATGACAAAGCAATATGGAATTTCCTTGATGCTTGAAATAGTTTTGGGAACAAACCCAGATAAGATGACTGAAATCGGAACCAATTTATTAACCGGACTCGGCTTTTTATTCAATAGCCGCGAAGATGAATATGAAGCAGATGAATATTCTTTTAAATATTTGATGAATAGCAAATATTATGCAGGTGCTTCCAAATTCTTCTTCGAAAAAATTGGTAATGCAAGCCAATCAACACTTGAAGAACTTTTGTCAACGCATCCAATGGATCAAAAGAGAATTGATGCAATCAATAAATTAATTACAGACAATAAACTTGCAAGCCCAACAGATGCAAATTTATTTACAACAAAATATTCTCAAATGAAACAATTACTTCCCAATTAATTAAAAACAATATCAAGGTAAATAATGCAATATTACTCGCAATGCAGACAAGATGAATTTATTGACAAGATTGTTTTTAAGAAAAAGGGAAACGGTTATTTTATCGAAATTGGTGCTTATGACGGCATTACTTTTTCAAATACTTATTTCTTTGAAAAGGATAGAAATTGGAAAGGTATTTGCGTTGAGCCAATGCCAATAGCATTTAATAAACTCAAATTGAATAGAAATTGCGATTTAATAAATGGTTGTATTTATTCAAAAGAAGGTTTCGTTGAATTCCTGCAGGTTGAAGGAGCTTCCGAAATGCTAAGTGGCATTTCGGAAACTTATGATTCACGTCATTGCTCCAGAATTGACAAGGAAATTGTAGAGCGTGGCGGTGAAAAAAAATATATTAAAGTGAAAGCATATAATTTGATAAATCTTTTGAATGAAAGAAACATTCAGGAAGTTGATTTTTGCAGTATTGACGTTGAAGGTGGCGAATGGGATGTATTGCAAACTATTGATTTTTCTAAAATTAAAATTAAATCTTTTACAATAGAAAATAATTATAAAGATGATAAAATCAAGAATTATTTGATTTCAAAAGGATATATATATATTGGCAAATTAGAAATGGATGAGTTATTTGTCAATTCAGAATTCGATAATATTTTGTCTATGAAATTTTGGTGCAATATCTATAATTTTGAAATAAAATTTACTAATTTATTCAAAAAAATATTCAAATAATATTTTTGTTGTATTCAATTTATATAATTTTCGTAACTACCCAGATGTTTTGCAAATTTTTGAGTTCTATGTTATCTAAAAAAAAAGAGTAATTTATTCAGAACAAATATTTTTAAAATGAAAACTCATTAAAAATCCCGATAGGATTACATCTTTGTAACTGGGAAATTTCACATTTGTTCCTCAATTCAGTATGGATTGCATATAAATTAATATACATAATTGAACATTCAATCCCTACGGAATTGTGATTGGACTTGGTAAAATTCTACTGTTACAAACATTTATTCCCGAATGGAATTTCAAGGAATTTTATAATTTATTTAATTATCAACTATGAACATTTACAGAAAGCGTAAATTTGTTTAACTTGGCTGAGTAGTTACAAATTTTCTTTCATAATACAATGAAAAAAATAAATTGAATTACTACTTCTTAATCTCAGATAATATATCAAGTAAATTATATTTTCTGTTAAGTAGCTAATTTATTCTTCAGTAGTGAATTCAGCAGTAAAAATATTTTTGTTATCCTCTCGAAGATATTCACAGCGATTGGCTAATGATTTAATCAGCAATATGCCTAATCCACCAATTTCTCTCTCATCTACATCAACGGTCAAATCCGGCTCAGGAACTGTCAATGGATTAAAATAATGTCCGTCATCGATAATTTTACAAATCATTGAATTATCTATACTTTGAATTGATAATTGAATTTTGTGTTCATCATTGTCATCATAACCGTATTTTATAATATTTTTAATCAATTCTTCAAAAAATAAATCTACTTTCATAGATAGATC